>JAICUM010000534.1 GCA_025935855.1 Pirellulales bacterium
GGTCGCCGACAGATCCGGTGGACAACGAACGGCCGGAAGTGGTCGAACGGCTGGAGCGACTGGACGACGTAATCTTCCCGGCCATCGACGGCGATGAGACGGCGCTGGAGGCGTCGGCGCCCGTTTGGCGGGAGACCGTCGCAGAGTTGGGGCCGGGCGTGGTGGAAGAGTCGCGGTCGGAGTATTTGCGCTACGCGCGGAGCGTGTGGCAGTTTCTGACTTCGCAAACCGTGTCACAGCCGTTGAGGCTGCTGGCGGTGATGAAGATTATTGGGCTCTTGATGGGGGATGATGCGTGAAATGACGAATGGCGAATCAATTGGCGGCCGACGCGGCCTTGGGATGGGTCAATAAGAAGGATTGGAGGGCGTTTAGGTTGTCGGCGTTGAGAAGGTCGACGCCGACGCTGAGTTGTTGGGACCAGACGGCGGTGCTGTCGGGGGCGCCCCAGAAGCGGAGGCGGCGGCCTTGGGCGTGGACGCGTTTGGTCATGTCGCTGAGCTGCAAGCGCTCGGGGGCGGGCATGGGGCCGATGCCGCGCCATTTGAAGTGGTCCTGCCAGTTTTCGCTGATGAGCGGGAACAGTTCCTTGGTCGCCGTGGACGGCGTGTCGGCGAGGCGGCCGTCGATGGCGACGCGGCGGTTGCGGTCGGCGATGATTTCGGCGATCGGGCGATTGCCGGTGACGACGACGTCCACAAGACGCGGCGTAAATTTGTCGTCGGTGAATTCGGAGAAGAGGGCGTCGTACGTTTTCTCTTGAAGCAATTTGGCGAGCGCGGCGTAGGTTGAGGGGCCGTCGGTCTTGAAGTCCACGAGCAGTGTGAGCCGTTCCGGGCCGGCGAAGACGCGGCCGTGGTTGGCGGCAATGTGCTTTTGGAGCGGATCGAGATACAGGCTTTGGAGCGTCCGGTCTGGCCGAAGGCTGAAGGCCGTATGCCCAACGAGCAGTTGGCCGTCCTTTAGAAAGACGTCGGCTTCGATGCTGGCGAAGCCGTGATCGAGGGCGTCCAAGAGCGGGCGTTTGTGGTTGTAGTCGTTGTGGGCGTGGGCGTGGATGAGGGCCTTGGGGGCGGCGGCGTGGGCCCAGGCGGGAGAAAGCAGGACGGTAATCGCTATTGTCAGGGAGAGCTTCATGGCTGGAAGTATGGGCGGGGCTGCGATTGATGCCAAGGCTTTGGGGGCGCTTATGAGTTCATGGAAGTCATGTGCCTGGGCTGAATCTGTTGCAAAAAATACCGCTAAGCCGCAAGCGGTTGGGGGGGTGAATTGACGCTCGTTCCGGCGTTTGTCTTCACTCTTAATTATTTGGATTGATCCGGCGGCTGCTATGATGGGCGGCGGTCGAAATGACGCTACCTTCCTTTTCTAAGCGGACGCCGCGGTCATGGCCGTTCCTTCTCGGCGGTTTTCTTTGTGGCGGATGGCCGTGCTGCTCGTGGTGTTGACGAGCGAGACGGCGCTGGGCGTCCTGCTGTATGGGCTCGGCTGGTATGAGACCGGCGGATTGCTGCGTTGGTTCGCATGTCTGCTGTTGGCTTTGCTACCGGCGCTGGCGGCGGTTGTGGTACTTTCGCGGAAGCGGTTTCGATTCAGCTTACGAGCGCTGTTGGCGGCGACGACGCTGGTCGCACTATTCATGCTCGCCAGCGTGCGGCCGGGGCTGGAGGCGCGCCAATCGCGGCTGGTCAGCCGGCAATTGGCGGCGGTGGGAGCGGTGCTAAACGACCCGCGTGGTAACGACGACGACTATTTTCAGCGCATTGGATACGATCCGCAGTGCACGTGGGCGCCGCCGTTAGAAGATGACAAAACGCCCGTATGGCTGCGGCCGCTATTGTCCGACGTTCTTGCCGTTCCGCTAGACGATCAGGTCTTCATTGCGGCGATTAAGAATAGCGCCGAGGCCGACATCCTTTGTGGGAATGCGGATCGTTTGCCACATCTGGAAGTTTTGGACATTTACGGCGCCATTAGCGGGGAGGCGATGGAGCGGCTGAGTGCGGCGCTGCCGCAGTTTCGCTCGCTGAAGGTGGTGAGCGTTGGCGGCACGGTGATTCCGGAACATTGGTTTCGCGGGCTGCAAACTGCCAGAGCACTATTCATCGTGGACGATCGCGCGAAGCAGCGGCTGAGCGCCGTTCAGTTGCATGACATCGCCGCGCTGCCGAAGTTGGCTGTTTTGCACGTGCACCAGTCTCGGATTCGCGACGCTGATCTTCAGGAACTTTCTGGTTCAAAGGCGTCGTTTATTTTTTTGAAGCGAACTGGAGTTTCGGCAAACGCCATTCGGAAGCTTGCGAAAGCGCTGCCTTCTTGTGATGTTAGGGATGTGAGTAAGTAGCGTTTGAACGCAGTTAGGGCGGAAGGTGCGAATCGTTTCAATGGCGGTGACTAGCGCGCCCTTGCAGGGCTACGGTAGATAAATTCGGTGACACCCAGGGCTGCGCCCTGGGCTGTCATAGCGCGGCCTTTCAGGCCTCAAGGCAAATTTGCAGGCGGATGCATTATTCTGTAAATGCCAGGCCTACGAGGATTAAATTGACGTCGGGCATTGGCAGGCGTCGCTCGTGCATACACCTTGCGTCATAGAAAAGGCGTCACTTATGTCTGACGGATCGCGGTTTAACGTTGAGGACCCTCGGTTTGGCGAGAAGCGGGCTGAGGACGAAGGATATGCGCCGGTGGTGGTTGCGGAGCCGCCGGAGCCGAAGCGCGGGTGCCTGGCGACGTGCTTCATTGGCTGCCTCGTTGGGACGGTCGTGCTGCTCATCCTGGGTGGCATCGCCGTCTACTTCGTGACGAAGAATTGGCGCGGATGGGCGGCGTCGGGGGTTTCAACCGTCGTTAAGCAAGGCATTGAAGGAACCGATTTGCCGGCTCAAGAGAAGGCTGAGATGGAAGTGCAGATCGATCGGGTGGCCGTTGCGTTTCGCGAAGGCCGGCTCTCGAACGAGCAGGTGCAAGTGTTGATGCGCGAGCTGGTGGACTCGCCCTTGATGACGACGTTCGCGGCAATGGCCATCGAGAAAAAGTACATTGCCGGCAGCGGACTCACCGAGCAAGAAAAGACGGAGGGGCGGCGGACGCTGCGGCGGTATTTGCGCGGGGCGGTCGATCACAAGATCGATCAGAAGGGGATGGATGCGGCGATGAGCCACGTGGCCGATCGTCAGAGGGACGGGAATTGGCGGCTGCGCGCGCGAGTGAGCGACGAAGATCTGCGAGCATTTTTCAAAGAGGCGAAGGCGCAGGCGGATGCGGCCCAGATACCGGCCGAGCCGGAGGATATCGACCCTTCGGATGAGTTGAAGCGGATTATCGACCAGGCGATGAGCGGGCAGCCGAGGGCTGATGGGGCAGGTCCAAACGGCGGCGCCCGAGAAGTAAAGCCCAAGTGAACGGCCATGAGCGACGTTAGGATCGGCACCTCGGGCTGGAC
>JAICUM010000520.1 GCA_025935855.1 Pirellulales bacterium
CGACGCGGGAAGCGGCGAGGTGGTGTGGTCGAAGGATTTTCACAAGGACTACGGGACGAAGACGGCCCTGTGGGGGTACGCGAGCCATCCGCTCATTGTCGACGACATGCTCATCAGCGTGGTGGGCGGCGAGGGAAGCCAGGCGGTGGCGTTCGACAAGAACACCGGCAAGGAAAAGTGGCGGGCGCTCAGTGCGCCGGAGCAGGGCTACTCGCCGCCGACGCTGATCGAAGCCGGCGGCGCGCGGCAACTCTTGTTCGTCCGGCCGACGGCGCTGAGCTCGGTCGATCCGGCCACTGGGCGTGAGCATTGGTCCATGCCGTATGAAACGACCAACGGGCTGGTCGTCATGTCGCCGATCCATTGGCGCGACTATTTGTATGTGGGCGGGTTCTCGAACAAAAGCCTGCTGCTGAAGCTGGCGGCGGACAAGCCGGCGGCGGAGATCGTGTGGCGGGACAAGCCGGCGATCGCGGCGATCAACGTGCAGCCGACGATGAAGGACAACGTGCTGTATGGCGTCGATCAGAAGGGCGTGCTGCGGGCCGTGGAGCTGCCGGACGGCAAGAAGCTGTGGGAAACGCCGCACCCGATGGGCGACCGGCCGGCGAACTCCGGCACAGCGTTCATCATTCCGCACGGGGAGGACTATTGGATGTTCGCCGAGACGGGCGATTTGGTGATCGCGAAGCTTTCGCCGCAAGGCTTTGAGGAGATCGATCGGGCGCACGTGATTGAGCCGACGAACCAGGCGTTTGGCCGGAACGTGGTGTGGTGCATGCCGGCGTTTGCACATAAGCGGGCGTTTATTCGGAATGACAAGGAGTGCATTTGCGTGGATTTGGCGGCGAAGTGAGATTCTGCGAGCGGGCGACCGGCGATTAAGAAACTGCCCGCGAACAGACTTCGTTGCATTTCGCACCTCCGATGTGATGAGGAACGACTAGGGGCGACGGTCGCGCTCCACGACGAATTCAAACGGACGACTAATCAATCGATCCTCCTCTTCCTCAGTGATTGGCTTAATGCCCCAGGAGGCAAACTTCTTGTCAAACGGCATGCGCAGGATGTTCACGGTTCCCATTCCTGATGGCATACGGCCAAGAGGAATTATGGCAAAGTGCCGCGTGAGTTCTTTGGTCCGGTGGGGTACGAATTGGTAGCTGATCTCGACGGTGCTGCCGACTATGCGAATATCGTGCAGGTGGACATAAGCTCCGTGTTCGCACGAGAAGAATACAACGGTGATGTCGTCGTTGGGCGAAAATGATTTCGGCGGCTTGGCTCCGTGCGCCAACACTTGGCACGCAGCTTGCAGAGATTGTCTTCCCGTACCAGCCACGGCGAATGCGGGGCGGGCCTTCGGTTTGTTCTTTGGAGGCGATCCAAGCTGATGAAGAATCTGAGATATAAGCGATTCGCTGCTGAGTGCTAATTGGTCTTCTGACGAGAGTTTCTTAACGGCGTCGCCGAACCGTTCCGCCTCTAGCTCGCGAACATCCCGCGTGCCAGGCATTTGATAAGCCCAGACGTCCTTGAGCGGAATCTCGATGGCCTTCTCAGCGGCGGCAGTTGCAGAATGACTGGCAAGAATGGCCAGGGCGATGGCCTGAGCGATTGCTGGACGCATAGAATCCGCCTCCGTTTCTGCCCCAGTCGTCGCCGATTATACGGGATTACGAGATCGCCATGCAAATGACTGCCACGTCTGTTGTGCTAGCGTCACTATCGCGCGGTGCTTTGGAGAACGCCATGGCGGTAAGGCTGCGACGACGGCGGGCGAGGCTCCCGTGCTGGAAGCCGCCACTACGGTTAGTTCGCCGGGCCGAAGGCTTGGAGGATTTCCATCAGCAGGTAGGCGATGGTTCCTGAGACGGGGATCGTGAGGATCCAGGCCCAGACCATGCGTTCGACGACGGTCCACTTCAGCGCGTTGAAGCGCTTGGCGGCGCCGACGCCCATGATGGCGGCTGAGACGATGTGGGTCGTCGAGACGGGGAAGCCGAAGTGGGACGCCAGGCCGATGATCGTGGCGGAGCCGGTTTCGGCGGCGAAGCCGTGAACCGGCTGGAGGCGGACCATTTTGTGGCCGAGCGTGCGGATGATGCGCCATCCGCCGGAGGCGGTGCCGGCGGCCATGACCAGGGCGCACATCACCTTGATCCAGGGGGCGACGGTGATGCCGGCGCCCGGGTCGGCCGGGGCGGTTTGCAGGAACGAGAGCCAGTGCGGCAAGTTCGCCAGCCGGCCGCTGGCCGTGGCGGCCGCGAGGGCCAGGGCGATGATGCCCATGGTTTTTTGGGCGTCGTTCGTGCCGTGCATGAAGCCCATCGACATCGCGCTGACGATCTGCGCCTTGTTGAACACGCGGTTCACGGTGCGCGGCTTCAGGTTTTGAAGCAGCGCGAACAGCAGGCCCATAATGATGAAGCCTAGCAAGAACCCCAGCGGCGGCGAGAGGAACATCGGGATGATGACTTTGCCCAAGAGGCCCTTGCTGGGATACCAGTGATCGCTGCTGGGGGTAGACCAGATGACGACGCTCCAGCTATGGGCGGCGGCGACGGCGGCGCCGACCAGGCCGCCGACTAGCGCGTGGCTGGAGCTGCTGGGCAGCCCCGCGTACCAGGTGATGAGGTTCCAGATGATGGCGCCGAGCAGCGCGCAGATGAGGACTTCTTGCGAAGCGACGCGCGGATCGACGAGCCCCGAGGCGATCGTCGAGGCGACGGCGGTGCCCCACAGGGCGCCGACCAGGTTCGTCACGGCGGCCATGATGACGGCCTGCCGCGGCGAGAGTACGCGCGTGCCGACGACGGTCGCGATCGAGTTGGCCGTGTCGTGAAAGCCGTTGATGAACTCGAAGACCAGCGCGATCAGAATGACGACGAAAATGAGCGTCACAGGACCGATCGGCTCGTTATGAGTTCTTCAACACGATGTGCGAAATGGCGTTGCCGCAGTCGCGGCAGCGGTCGATGGCTCGTTCCAGCAGATCGTACAGGTCGCGGAGGAAGAGGGCCTTCAGCGGCTCGTACTTGCCGCCGTACAGGTCGCGCAGCAAGTCGAGCATGACCTCGTCGGCCTCGCTCTCGATGCTTTGGAGCTGGTCGTTCATGGCCTTGACGGTTTCCAGCGGCGGCATCTTCCGCAGCAGGCGAACCATTTGGGTCAGCGTTTCGGTCGCCCGCTGCATCAGCTCGATCTGGCGCATGAAGTCGATGTCGGCGACGCGTTGGGGGGCCAGATTATAGCGCTCGGCGAATTTCTCGATGACCTTGCAGATGCGGTACATCGAGTAGGACAGGGTCTCGATGTCTTCACGCTCCAGCGCGGTGATGAAGGTGTTGACGATCTCTTCGCTGATCCGCTCGGTGATGCGTTTGTCTTTTTCGCGCTCGAAGGCGAAGTCGTCGAGCGAGCGCGTGTGCTTATCCTCCTTGAGCATCTTGACGAGCAGGTCGCTCAGGGCGCGCGTTTCGTCGGCGCCGGCTTCCAGGAGGTCAAAGAACTTTGCGTCGTGGCTAAAGTACTTCTGAAGGGA
>JAICUM010000246.1 GCA_025935855.1 Pirellulales bacterium
AGGCAAAACCGCTAAATCCGGCGTCTATTCGTTGCATTTCGGCGGCTTCTCACGCTACGTTAGTTGAGCGCTCAGGTGCGCTCGGATGCCCACCACCTCGACGGCAAGGAGCACACCATGTTGCCCGTCATTGGCTTGCAGACCGTTACGCCCATTCGCCGCCGAAATTGGCTTTCTCTACTCCGCTTCGCCATGCCCGAAACAGCCGCCACTGAATCGGGACCGCGAAACGTGGCCGAAGTGCTGGCCGCCCGGGCCAAAGACCGACCGAACCAACCAGCCTTCGTGTTTTTGACCGACCCGCTTTCGGCCGGCGAGGGGCCTGAAATCACCTGGACCTACGCCGAGCTGGACCGCCGGGCCAAGGCCATAGCGGGCCAACTATCGAGCGTGACGAAGCCCGGCGACCGAGCGGTGCTGGTGTTTCCGCCGGGGCTGGATTTCATCGCGGCGTTTTTTGGCTGCCTGTACGCCGGGGTGCTGCCCGTGCCGGCGACGCATCCGAAGCCCCGCCGGGGTTCGTCGCGGCTGGACTCGATCGTCGCCGATTGCTCGCCGACGGTGGCGCTGACCACCGGTGAGACGCGGCGCTTGCTGAAGCTCGAAGATCAATCGCCGGCCGTCGGGGCGCTCACGTGGCTGGCGGTTGATGAGCTCTGTGCTCCTGGCGGCTTCACGCAAGCCGTCGCACGATCGGCCAACGATCCGGCTTTCCTGCAATACACGTCCGGCAGCACCTCGCAGCCGCGCGGCGTCGTCGTGGCGCACGGCAACTTGCTTCACAACCTTGAGCTCATTCGCCAGGGCTTCGGCATTCCCGAAGCGGACAGCGGCGCCGCGCCGCAGTGCGCAGTCTTCTGGCTGCCGGCCTATCACGACATGGGTCTCATCGGCGGCATCCTGGAGCCAGTCTACGTCGGCGGCACGGCGTACCTGATGGCGCCGGCCAGCTTCCTGCAGCGGCCGTTGTCGTGGCTGGAAACCATTTCACGCACCGGCGCGGTCCTGAGCGGGGCGCCGAACTTCGCCTACGACCTGTGCGTGCGAAAGACGACGCCCGAGGAGCGCGCGGCGCTGGACCTCAGTCGGTGGCAGCTCGCGTTCTGCGGCGCGGAGCCGATCAACGCCCGCACGCTAAAAGACTTTGCCGCCGCCTTCGAGCCGGCAAGGTTCCGCGAGTCGGCGTTTTATCCGTGCTATGGCCTCGCGGAATCGACGCTGCTGGCCACCGGCGGCCGCCGGCTGCGAGGCTTGCAGGTGCTGAACGCTGATCGGGCCCAGCTCGCAACGAATGAACTCGATGAAGCCGACGCCGAGGCGTCCGACGGTGTGCCGCTGGTCAGCTGCGGCCGTCCGCTGGGCGACCAGGAAGTTCGCATCGTCAACCCGCAGTCGTTCGAGCCATGCCACGATGGGGCCATCGGCGAGATTTGGCTGCGAAGCGCCTCAGTCGCGGCCGGCTACTGGAATCATCCTGAAGAGTTGTGGCAGACCTTTGGCGGCCGGCTTGCCGACGGTAGTGGACCGTACTTGCGAACAGGCGACTTAGGCGCCTTTTATCAGGGCGAGCTGTACGTCACCGGCCGCGCGAAGGACCTCATTATCATTCGCGGGCGAAACCTTTATCCGCAGGACGTCGAGCGGACCGCCCAACAAGCTCACGAAGCCGTGGACCTGGGCGCCGCCTTCGCGGTGAAGCGCGACGGGCAGGAGCATCTCGTGGTCGTTCACCAGGTCGAGCGCGAGCATCGCCGCGGCGATCTCACGCCGGTGCTGCGAGCGATTCGCGCGGCCGTCGTCGATGAACACGAAATCGATCCGGCGGCGATTGTGCTGCTGCGGCCGGGAGCGCTGCCGCTCACCTCCAGCGGCAAAGTGCAGCGCCATCGCTGCCGGGAGCTGTTCGAGTCCGGCGGCCTGGAAGATCTCGCCCGCTGGACGCAACCCGCGAGTGAACCGGCGGCGTCGACCGCTTCAGCGGTCAACGTCAGTCGCCCCCACCTCGCGGCGCCTCGCCCCAAATTCCTCGACAACGTCGCCGCATACACCCCCGAGCAACTCGCGGCAGAAATCCAAACGTGGATGCTCGCCTGGCTTGCCGACCGGGTCGAAGAGGGAACCGGCGAGCTGACACCCACGGCGCCGTTCACCGAGCTTGGCGTCGATTCGCTCACCGCCCTGGAGCTGAACGTCGAGTTCGAAAAAGTCCTAGGCGTCCGACTACCGCCTGCCGCGGCGTGGAGTTATCCGACGCCGGCAGCGCTATCGCGGTTTCTTGCCGATTCGATGCTCGGCATGCCGGCGGCCGCCGAGGTAACCGACTCGTGGTTTCTGGCGATGGAAGAAGATGCCCGCCGGCCGTGAGCGTGGATGGTTCTAAGTCGCTGGTCGGACCGCGCCAGCAGCTTCGCTAAAGTGCAAGCACCGCCGCCATCTCGGAAAGATTTGCATTGCCCCGGCGAATCGGGATGATGGAGGGGTCTTGTCGGCGTCCTGGTCGCTCGCACCGGGCGCGTGATTCCTCGTCGAGCGGAGAAGAGATCAATGGGTCTGCGCCTGCGCTGGTTGGCGGCGGCGGTTGTGGCGGTGTGCGTGCTGGCCGCTGCGCCTGCGGTCCATGCTAAGTACGACGGAGTCACCAGCGCCAAGTCGCTTAAATACCTGGACGTGCTGCGAAAGCGGCCTGAACCGGGCTACTTGTTCGACCGCTTCTACAACACCTGGCTCGATGAAGCCACGGTCGAAGACCTGCAGAAATTTCTCGTGGCTCAAGCGGCCGAGAGCAAAGCCACCGGCGATCAATTGCTCTTGGCGTTCTTCTACGCGAAGCAGGGGGACGACGTCGCCGCGCTGGAGCAGTTTCGCAAGGCGCTGGCCGACAACCCGGCCAGCGCGGAAACCTGGTTCCAAAAAGCGGCCGTCGAGGCGCGCACGCTGGATTTCGACACGGCGATTGCCGACCTGCGGAAGGCGCGCGAGCTAAAGCCGGACGCGAAGCTCCGCGTGCAGGTCGACAAGCAGCTTGGCCGGCTGCTGACGCGGAACCGCCAAACCGACGAAGCCCTCAAAGTGTGGGGCGAGCTGCTCGCCGCCAATCCGAAGGACGAAGAGCTGGCCGAGGATCTGATCGAGCTGCACATCGACGAAGGTCTGTTCGATCAGGCCGCGAAGCTCGAGGAGGCGCTACTCGGCCGGACGAAGGACCCGTATCTCACCGTCACGCGGCGGCTGCGGTTGGGCGACATCTACCAACGGGGCGGCAATCGCGAGAAGGCGCTCGAAGCGTATGCGACCGCGCTCAACGACGTCGGCCAGGGAAGCTGGTTGGAGCAAGAGATTCTGGCTCAGACGGAGCAAGTGTTCCGGCGTGAGGACAATCTCGCGCAGCTCAAGGACTACTATGCCAAGCTGCTCGCCGCCAGCCCGAAGCGCACCGCGCTTCATCGGCGGATGGCCAAGCTGCTGGTTGAGCTGGGAGAGCAGGACGCGGCGGTCGCGGCCTACAAGAAAATTTTGGAGCTGACGCCCGGTGATCGGGCCAATCGCGAAGAGTACATCGACATCCTGGCCAAGGTCGGCAAGAAGGATCAGGCCATCGAGGAACTCAAAACCCTGTGCGAGCAGAACCCCAAGGACGCCGAGCTGCGGTTCCGGCGGGCCGCGCTGCTACAAGAAGCCGGCAAGACGGACGACGCGGCCGCGGAAATCGGCAAATACCTCGCCGTCTCGGACAAGAGCGAGTACGCCTATCTGCGCGCGGGGCGGGCGCTCGAGAAGTTCGATCGCAAGAAGATCGCGGCCGACGTCTATCGCGACATGGCCGCGGCGTTCAAGGATTCGGCGTCCGCCAAGGAGGCCTACGCCGGGTTCCTGTACGCCAATGAGAAAAAGGATGAAGCCCTCGCCATGTGGCGAAAGCTTGCCGACGGCGCGCCGCTGAGCGACGTGCTGCACGTGGCCCGGGCGCTCTCGGCCCGCGAAGAGCACCAGGCGGCGATCGACATCCTCAAGACGCGCGAAAAGGATTTCGGCAAGGAGCAGCTCTTTTACAACCAGCTCGCCGGCACAGCGCTAGCGATGAAGAAGCCGGAGCTGGCCGTGCCCTGGGCGCGGCGGCGCGTGGAGCTGGCGGAGAGCACCAGCGATTTGGAAGCAGCCCTCGATCAAGCCGTGGCGGCGTGCGATCGCTCCGATGAGCGCGAGGCGACGATCAAGGAGTTGGCGGCGCTTCCCAAGCGTTCGCTGCAGCAAACGTGCCTGTTGGCGGAGCTCCAGGAATCTGCCGGCGACAGCGAGGCGGCCGACAAAACGCTGGGCGACGCGGCTAAGAGCGGCGACCTCTTGGCGGTGAACGAGCAGATTCGGCTCTTCAACCAGCGGCGCGATTGGACGGCCGCGGCCGCCGCCACGCGCAAGCTGCTGGAAATGCCCGGCGGACGCAAAAGCATCAACGTGCGGCGGCTTGTCGAGCTCTGCCAGCGCGACTATCAGCTTGAGGAAGCGCTCAAGTGGATCGCCGAGTGGAAACGCCTCTCCCCCGGCAGCACGACGCCCTGGACGACTGAAGCTCAGCTACTGCGCCTGCAGGGCAAGGAGAAGGACGCGCTCGGCGTGCTCAAGTCCGCCGTGCAGAAGTTCGACGAGGACCAAGACCTGCGCGTGCGGCTGGCCCAGGCCTATGCCGAGACCGATCACCTGGGCGACGCGGAACGCATTTACTGGCAGCTTTACGACGACACGGAAGAAACCGGCGGCAAGCTGCGGTGGGCCGCCGAGCTGGCGAAGCTCGCCGAGCAACAGGGAAATACGGCGCAGCTCGTCGAGAACCTTGAAGTCCGCCGGCAGAGTAACCGGCAGTCGATCGTGCCGCTGCTGGCCCTCTCGGAAGTGTACCGCGTGACCGACAACTACGAAGGCCGGCGGCAGGCCCTCACCGCCGCGGCGAAGATCAAGCCGGACGACCTGGAGCTGCTGAACCTGATCGCACGAGTCGAGGAGCAATCGGGCGACTGGAAGGCGGCCGTCGCCACGCTGGAGCGCGCGGCGAAGCTCGACAAAACCAATCGCACGCGCGAGCGCATCGCACAGCTCCACCTGAACTACGGCAACGCGGACGACGGCTACGCGATTCTGTTCGAGCTGGCCGGCAGCGGCCCCGGCGATCCGCGCACGTTGGAGGCAATTGCCGACGCGATGTGCGGCCAACAGGAATGGGAGCGCGCCGCCGATTTTCTCTCCCAGCGAATCGCCGATCACGTCGGCGACTACCGGCTGCGGTATCTGCTGGCCGTCGCCGAGGAAGAAGCCACGCGCACGCACGAGGCGACGACGCAGTTCTTGCAGCTTTTGGACAACCAGGAAGAACTGCCGGAGGTCGCTAAGAAAGCTCGCACGGCGCTGATGACTACGTCGCGGCGGGATGAAATGGCGCAGATCGCGCCGCCGCAGGTGGCCGAGGTGATGAACCTCACCGAGCGGCGGTACATGGCGTACCAACACCAGCAGCGTTCGCGCATGGGCATGACGAGGTATGTGACCTACGCCGCGCAGGGCGGCGGGCCGGGTTCGGTCGTTTACATGCCGGCGAAGGTGGACGATGTTCGCGGGTTGGCCGTCGCCCACCTCGCGACGCTCTCCAAGCAGCTCGAGGAAGCCGACGGCAAGGAACTGATCCGCTCGATGAAGTCGCACGGCATCCAGTCTGCGGAGTTGATCGTGAAGATGGACATGGAGCGCGGCGACATGGCCGCTCAACTGCCCGAGGTTTTGGAAAAGAATCCCGATGACGAGATTGCGCTGGGGCTGGCCGTCTTAAGTCAATTCGGCCGATCGCGCCCCGAGTTGGCGCCGTGGAGCGGCAAGGCGGTCGAGAAATTCCGCAAGGGCTATCCGGAACTGGCGATGCTCGCCGCATTGCAAGCCGGCCTGGCGGAAGAGGCCGAGCTGGCCGACGACAAGAACCACCAGAACAAGTGGCTCGACGACGCGCTGGCGATCGCCGCCGGCATCGACAAGCCGAACGCCATGACGGTGATGTCGACGGCGATTTCGCTCTCCGGCCAGCCCTACCAAGAGCAGCCGTCGGCGATGCAGCAGGAGTATCGCAAGAAGTTCGGCGCCCTGCTCACGAAGTGGTATCCCAGCGTGCAGCAGTCGCCGATGTATGGGCAGTACGCGTTCATGTACGTCGTCGGCGCCTTGCGCAACGCTGCCGATCCGACGTCCTATTTTGCCTTCCTGGAAGACGAGGTCGCCCGCTGGCGCGGCGGATCGCACGGCGCCCGAAATCAGCAGAGCATGGTGCGCATGTACGGCGGCCAGCGCGAGCAGTTGCTCGAGCCGCTGTCGTTTCCGCCGAAGGAGCTTTCGGACTTCCCCTCGACCGTGCTAGTGATGCTGCAGCGCAACGACGGCCAGGACCCGTTCGCGTCGTACTTTTCACAGTTCGGCAGCGACGAAGAGGTGAACGCCGAGAAGGCTAAGGCGCTAATTGAAAAAGTGCGCGACCCGGTGCTGCGGCTGCTATTGGCCGCCCGTTTTGAGATGAAGGAGCTGGCGGAAAAGACGCTCGCGACGCTAATGGCGGCGGAGCAGCCGCAGTTGGATGTGTATCTGCTCGCCGCGGGAAAGGCGATGAGCGAGGAAAAACCGGCCGCAGCCGCGGACCTTTTGAACAAGGCCCGCTATCTGCCGATGAGCCGCGAGCTGCGCAAGCGCGTGGACAGCGCGATCGTCGCGGCGGCGCAAGCGGCCAAATCGGCCGAAGGCAGCAAAGTTTCCAAGGACGTGGTGGAGGCCGGGAAGGCCGCCTGCCTGCGGCTGCGCCAGTCGCGGCTCGACGTGGCTCAGCGCTCCGAGCTGATCGCGGCGATGGAGGACTTCGGCCTGAAGAAAGAGGCGGCCAAGCTCGATCAGATGACGACCGCACAGGCGAGCTCGTCAATATCCGCGCCAGCCATGATCTATGGCGGCAGGCCATCGCCCTCACCGGCGGCAGAGGATCGCGTCGCACGGCTTATTGCCGACGGCAAACGCGACGAGGCGGCCAAGCTGCTCGTGAACGAAGCGCTTGCCCAAGTCCGGCCGCTGTTGGCGTCGCCGCAGAACTTCGGTTACGGCCGCTATCAAAATCGTGCGGTCAAGCAGCGAATTGAGGCGCTGGGCCAGGACAAAGAAGTGG
>JAICUM010000308.1 GCA_025935855.1 Pirellulales bacterium
GGTACAAGTTCAGCCAATAGCCATAGACGACGTTGCCGGGCTCGCTGCTCGCCGCCTCGACGGCCGCATCCAGCAGATTGCCATAATCTTCATCCAACTGTTCGACGCTGGCCGACGCTGCCACGTCGTGTTGGATCCGGTTTTCCAACACCAGCGACGCGTAGCGCCACGTCTCGCCGCGACACGCGGCCCAGTTATCCCTCAGCGCCCAGCCTCCAATGGCCAGTACACAAGCGGCGCCTGCTCCGCCCAGAATGCGCGGCCAGAAGGTGTGAACATGCCAATCGGCGAATCCGGCGCCGCCTTTCCGATTCGCCTCCGTTTCCCAGCGGCTCAGCCGCAACGCCAGCGCGCAAGTGATGGCGGACAAGCAAAACACCGCGGGAAGACGCTGCCCAAAATCAGTCGCACTGTGAATGCCCACCGCGATGATGCTGAACGCCAGGCCAAATGCGGCCGCCGAAAGCGCCGTTCGCCCACGCCGGCAAAGTTTCACCAGCGCGACCATAACGACGCCGAGAAACGCCGCCATGCACGCCGCGCCGGCGATCCCCATTTCTTCCAAGAGCTGCGCGTAGTCGTTGTCCGCATTCTGAGCCACAACCGGCGCCTGCGCCGTATCGAACATCGGAAAAACGAATTCATGCGTGCCCAGCCCCGACCCCCAAACGGGAAACGTCCGCCACGTTCGCAACACATCCTGCGTCAGTTGCCATCGCGACGCCCAATTGCTTTCATGCTGCAGCGTCGAAAGACGTGCGTAGATCATATCGAACGCCACGAGCAGCAGAATCGCCAGCGTCCCCAGCGGCACCATCGCCAGTAGCCAACCGCGGCGGCTGAGCGTTCCCTTGCGGAACAGCGCCGTGCCGACAATCGCGGCGGCCACAACCAGCGAAATCGCGCCGTTGCGGCTCATCGACGTGAACACCGAGATCGCACACACCACGAGCCCCGCCATCAAGGCGCCGTTTTCCTGCAGTCCATAGCCGCCCACCGACGTTTCCAATCGCCGCTGCTCGTGCAGCCGAACGAGCAGCAGCGCCAGCCCCGCGCCGATCGACAGGTTCATGAACTGGCTGAAGTTGCTGTAGTTGATGAAGCTGCCGCTGGTCACGCGCGTGCCGACGTCGATCAGCCAGTGAATGCGATCGGCGAACGTGAAGATTTGCAGTAGCGCGAGCACGGCCTGCGCGGCGCCGACGATCAGAATCCACAGCAGCAAGCGCTTGATTGCCGCCGGCGATCGAAACACCGACGTAACCGTCAAGAAGATCGCCGCCGCCGCTAGCGCCATTCGCAGACCATGCGTCGTCGCTAACGCGTACATCGAAATGGTGGCAGCGCCCGCCGTCAAGTCCGGCCCCAGCAGCTCCTGCCGCATGGCGGAAGTGGGCGGCGAAATTGCCCCCAACACCCCCGAGGGCAGCGGCGTCAATTGAAAGGCCGCCAACAGCAGGAAGAGTATCAGCGGTACAAACGCCCACGACCAGAACGGCCTGAATGAGCGATCAAAGGCCGTCCGCAGGAACACGCCCGCCGCCAGCACGGTCGCCACGCCGACGACCACCAACTCGCTCCACGCTTCCACCGCCCCCAGCGCAAACGGCATAAACGCCAGAAGCGCCGCCAACGCCACTTCAAAGAACAGGTCCCAGCGGCTGCGCGACGGCGCGAGCGAATCGAGCGGCAAAATAGGAGCGACTGGCATAGGCTACGCCGGGCCGCAGGCCTCCACGCGTTCTCCCCGAAAAACCCGCAGCGGGTTTTCCAGGCACACGGTGCGTGCGAAGTCTCGACCCAATTGCTGGCTGAGAATTTCCAAGGCCGGCGTCATCAGCGGCGGCCGGCTTTCGTCGTGAGCGTCCGTCGCTATCAAGCTTACCATGCCGGCGTGGGCCATTCTCCACGCTTCCTGATGAGCCAGCGACCCGAAATCCCCCAGCAGGCTGCCCGCGGTAATCTGTAGCGCCGCGCCCGCCTCGATCCAAGATTGCAGCCGTTCCGTTGAGCCGGCCCAATAGCGGTGCCGCTCGGGATGGGTCATGATCGTTTGAATGCCGTGCCCGTTAAGCGCTTCGATCGTCCCCAGCGGATCGAGATACATCCCGTGCGGAAGCTCCAACAGCAGGTGCCGTCCTGCGGGACCGGCAAGCACGACTTCCCCGGCGTCTACGAGCTGCGGCAGCCGCTCGTCGATCCGCACGTCGGCGCCTGGCGCCAGTTCCAGCGGAATGCCGGCTCGCTCCAGCTCCGCCTGCAGCGCCGCCCGCGCCTCGCGAATTACCGCCGCTGTGTTCACGCCGTCGTAGCGCCCCAACTGGTGCGGCGTGGCGAACACCGTCGTGATGCCATCCGCCGCCAGCGCCTGGCAGAGCGCCAGCGAATCTTCCAGCGTCTCTGGCCCGTCGTCCACGCCGGGCAGCACATGACAGTGGATGTCGACCGAGCGCGAGACCGACCACTCGGCGAGGCGCTCTTGCTGAGCCGGCGATGGCTCGGACATCCGCTGTCTCCTTGAGTCGCGTGGGGCCGTTGAGCACTGGCCGTCTACGCTTCGACGCTCTCAGCCGGCGCGGGAGTCGGAGCGGCGGTAATCAGCGCCCGGCTCTTCTTGCGCGAACGCGGCGTTTCTTCCTCATCGCCGTAACCGCCGTAGCCATTACCATAGCCCGTGCTGCCGTATCCATACCCATCGCCATAACCGTAGGCGCCATGTTTCCGCGCCGGGACGCCGTTCAGCACCACGCCCAGCCGCGCGGCGCGCACCCGCCAAAGCTCGTTCCGGGCGCCGAGGCTCATCCTGCGCGTCGAGCGCTCGGCCCGCAGCACTAGCAGCGTCGCGTCGCTGATCGCGGCGATCACGCGCGCGTCCGCCACCGGCATCACCGGCGGCGAGTCGATGATAATTTTGTCGTATCGGCCGCGGAGCGTTTCGAGCACCTCCGAGAAGTAGCCGTTGTTCAACAGCTCAACCGGATTGGAGGGCAGGGGACCGCACGGCAGCACATCAAGGTTCGGAATGTCGGTGTGGATGATCGCTTCGTCGAGTGGCCGGCGATCGCCGAGCACCGACGCCAAGCCCACGTCCGACGACAGGTTGAAGATGATGTGCTGCGACGGCTTACGCAGGTCCGCGTCAATGAGCAGCACCCGTTGGTTCGCCTGCGACAACGCAATGGCCAGGTTGCTGGTGATCGTCGTCTTGCCGTCGCCGGGCACCGGCGAGGTCACCGCAATCACCTTCACGTCCTGGCCGGCCAGGCCAAAGTGCAGCGCCGTCCGCAGGGTGCGGATGGCCTCCGCCACCGAGGATCGCGGCGCCAGGGCCACGTACTGGCCGGCCCGCGAACGATCGCCGCCTGAGTCCGAGTGCGGCACCACCCCGAGCACCGACAGCTGGAGCACTTCCGTAATCTCGTCCACGGACTTGAGCCGGTGATCCATCAAGTGCCGCAGCCATGCCAGGCCGAGCCCGATCAGCGCCCCCAAAAACAGCCCCACGGCGAGGAATTTTGCCCGACTCGGATAACTGGGAAGTTTCGACTCGCCGGCCACCTCAAGAATGTGGACCGCGAGCTTGCCCGCCGCCTGTTCCGAAAGATCGAGCTGCTTGATGCGGTCATCGAGCGTCTCGCAGTACTTCGCCGTCCGATCGAACGCGTCCTGCAGTGATTGCAGCTCCAACACCTCGGTGCTCACCTGGGTGGCGTTGTTAAACGCCCCATCATAGGCGGTTTGTAATTCCGCATGTTTCTGCTCCAACAGATCCATCCGCTGTTTGACCGTTTCAACATACGCCTCAATCGCGTTGGCCTGCTTCTTCGCCACCTTGTCGCGGGTCTCTTCAAGGGCGTCGCGCAGCAGCTTCACGCGGGGATGGCCCTCGCCCCAGCGAGCCCGTTCGCTGGACAGCGATTGTTCGATTTCCTGGACGTGCCGCTCCATTTCCAAATCGCGCAGATTCGTTTGCTCCGAACCTGCCATGTCCAAGAGGAACAGCCGTTGGGCCGGCGTGTCGTACATCTTCCGAACGCGGTTGTAGAGCGCCTTGGCCTCCAGCAGTTCCAGGTCAGTCGTGTTGAGCGACGTTGAGAGCGCCGCGAACTTTTGCGTAACGACGTTTCCCTCGTCCACTTTCACCGCCAGCTCGACGTGCTTCTTGCGGAAGTCGTCCAGCGCTTTGCGCCGCTTATCCAGTTCCTCGTCCCTGACCGATTTTTCTTTTTGCAAGAGGCCCAAGAGCTCGGCCGCGCTGTTCTTCTGCCGCTCGACGTAGGTAGTGACGTACGCATCGACTACGGCGTTGACGATCTGGGCCGCGTCTTTGCCGTCCGGTAGCTCGAGCGAGACGTTAATGATCTCGTCCTGGGCGCCAAGGATCGCATTAAGGCGCTGCTTGAGAAAGCCGACAGGTTCTTCCACGTCCCGCAAGCTCTCCAGGCCTTTGATCCCGGGCGCCGATACGGCCGCGCTGATTACCGGCGTGGATCGAATCAGTTCTGCCTGCGTGTACAAATATTGAGTCGTTTGCGCGACCTGCACGTCCGATTCGAGCAGCCGCGGCTGGTTTCGTTCAACATACAGCCGTGACACGCTCGTATACCGCGGCGTCACGCGCTGCACCACCGCCCACGCGACGCCAAAGCCGGCCAGCGTGGTGAGCAGGATCAGCCACCGGTTCCGCCATGCCAGCCCGAGGATGTTCACCTCGCGCGCCGGCTGGCCTGCGACCGTCGGGTGCGAGGCGGAATCGTCCAGGGCAAAGGGATCGCTGGTAACGAGTGACATGAACCTACGGTCGACTGGGTACGGACCGGAGCGCCAAGGACGCCGCCGTGGGAAAAGCCTCTCAAAAAGCCGCGGCAGCCGCCGAAATCGACCGGCGGCCAAGACGCGAGGGCATTTCGTCAGTTTACCCATGCCCCGGCGGGCGGACAAATAAACTGTCGGCCCAGGCCAGCAATTCCG
Organism: Pirellulales bacterium; assembly: GCA_025935855.1. Lineage (GTDB taxonomy): Bacteria > Planctomycetota > Planctomycetia > Pirellulales > Lacipirellulaceae > Lacipirellula. Next base: position 4,972 of record JAICUM010000308.1, read on the forward strand.
GTGCAAGCGGCGCCGGTTATAACGACCGCGTCGAGTTTTTTTGCCAATTCAGACCGCGGGGCGAAATAGCAGCCGCCAGTGGGCTCAGATTTAATGGAGCCTAGCCCCGTCCACACTCCTTGCAGCTTGCCAGCTAGTGCCCGGCCCGCGCGGCAAAGCGTTGGCTGGCCCGCGCCCCGTTCGGTATCGTGACTAATCCAGCTCACTGACCCGTGGACCGCTGAACAGGCCACGCGAAGAATCGGCGCCGTGCACCGAGGCGGACGGAGTCCGCGCGGACCGCTGGCACGCGAATTCCCTGATTCTCTTTTCCATCTGCTAAGTGACTGCCGAACCCCTGCAGCGACCGCGAATTCTCGTCGTCAATCGGTCCTATTGGCCCGATGTCGAAGCGACCGGCCAACTCCTCACGGAGTTGTGCGAAGACCTGGCCGAAGACTTCGACGTTCACGTCTTGTGCGGCCAGCCGCGGCACATCGCCGACGGCAGTCAGGTTGACGCTGTGCATGAGCAAGTGCGAAACGGCGTCACCATCCATCGCGTGTACCACACGCAATTCGATAAAGCTTCGTTCTTCGGCCGCCTGGCGAACATGCTCACGTTTCAGGCCGCCTGCTGCTGGCGTGCCCTTCGCGTACCGAGGCCGGACGTCATCGTGACGGAAACCGATCCGCCGTTCCTCTGCCTGCTGGGCTGGGCGGTGAAGCACTTCCGCGGCGCACGGCTGATTTGCTATCTGCAAGACATCTACCCTGACGTCGCCGTCGCCCTTGGCAAGCTGCGGCCAAGCTTCCTCACACGAAAACTCCGTCAGCTATTCTTCGCCGCCTATCGCCGCGCCGAAGCCGTGGTCGTCCTCAGCCGCGATATGCAGGAGTTGATGCTCGCCGGCGGGTTACCGGCCAGCGGCGTTCAAATCATTCCCAACTGGATCGATCTCGACAAAGTCCATCCAGTGAAATCCGGCAACGCCTTCCGCCGCGAGCACGGCCTCGACGACA
>JAICUM010000097.1 GCA_025935855.1 Pirellulales bacterium
ATTTCAGCGCAGCGCGACAAGAACATCATGGGCGTGAGCATCATGATGGACGAATCGCGGCGAATTCACGGTCAGGCGTGGCCGCAATGGACGGACATTCAAACCTTCGGCGGTCCGGAGACCGACAATGGCGTCTGGGCCGTGCCGCTGCCGCACGAGGTGCGGTTCATGACGTATCAGGCGCTGGTGCATCGGGCGACCGGCATTCTGTACTTTTCCTATTGGCCGAAGCAGCCGCGGATGTGGCAGTCGCTCGCTCAACTGAACAGCGAGCTGCACCGGCTCGTGCCGCGGCTAGTGGCGGCGGGCGAGGACGCGATGCTCAAGGCGGATAATGAAAGCGTGCAGGTGCGAATTCGGACGCTCAAAGGCGGCGAGGGACGTGAGAGGGCCGGGATGATCATTGCGATCAACACGGCGCCGAAGGTTGTTCAGACGACGATCAAGCTGGATCGAGAATTACCGGACCTGCAGGTCCCGTTTGAGCAGCGAACGGCCAAGCCGACGGCTGAGCGGACAATTAGCGAACGCTTTGCACCGTATGGCGTACACGTTTATCTGTGGGGGCCGGAACCCGAGGTGAATCTGGCGCGCGAGTAAGTATGCGAGCAGTAACCAAGTGTAGTCGTCTCACTCCGCGAGACGGTTCCTGCTCGCGGAGCGAGCAGGCTACACTTGATTACTCGCGGAGCGAGGAGGGTACACTTGTTGGCATGGCGATTGCTTTTCTCAAGGCGACGAACGGAGAGAAGCAATGGCTGGTTCTATCGGCAGAAAGAATGTGCGGATCATCAGTTCGCCGGAACTTGAGCGCACGAAGCTGCGTTCCTGGCGCGAACCGGCCGAGCAAGAAGGCCGCGATCGACGCCCCGGGCTCTATTCGGTGACGGGGGATTTCATCCAATTGCCTGAGCAGAATGAAGACACCAGGTCGGCAGGCGAACAGCGGTCCGCGTGAGACGGCACTCCCGGGAGGGCGAAGCTCCTGCTGAGCCGAAGCCGGGTACACGCTTCACGGCTCGGCAGGAGCCTCGCCTCCCCAGACGCTTATTTGTTCTCGAGCAGCTTTTGGCTTTCTCGTTGGAGCGTGCCGCGAATTTTATCCGCGATCGCCGCGAGCATCTCGGGTAGATCGACTTGGATGCGCACGGCGTCGGCCAGCACCGTGAGGCGGCCGCGCACCTTTTGGCCCAACATGCCGCCCTCAAATTCGAGCTGGTCGCCGGTCCATTTTTCTTGAAAGGAAGCCAGCGCGCCGAGGCCACCGGTCATTTGGGAGCGCAGCGTGCCGAAGCCCTGCTCGATGCGGCGGCGGGCTTCGTCCTTGCCAAGGGCGTGCGGAATGCTGACTTCAATAGGCCGGGCCATGACGGTTTGACGGCGTTTGCGACGTAAAAGTTGGAAATTCGCCCCGCCGGTGTTCACAATCAAGCGGTACGACGGGCGCGCTTCAAATCGAATTCTACGCAAATGGTACACCTCCGACTCAAAACCGTCGCGACCTTTTGCGCAATTGCCCTTGCCCTGTTGGTTGCCGAATGTGCTTCAGCCCAACCCGCTGGTGGGCGTCAGGTCCGCTACTACAACCGCACGTGGTCGTTCAACGACGTTGACGTCGCCAAGCTCGTCAGCCGGCTGAGCCATGTGGGGCTCGAGCTGCCAGTCGAGCTGAGCGGCCACATTTCAGGTTCGCTCAACGTCGGCGTGCCTTGGAACTCACTCCGCGATGCACGGGCGTGGCGATTCGGCGGGACGCTCACGTCGCCGCAGCTCACGATCAGCGGCTTTGTGCTGCGTGGCGTGTCGGTGCGGCTGCAGTACCGCGACGGGTCGCTGAATCTCGACAAGCTGCGGCTGCAGCTTCCGCCGCCGCAGGGCGCCGCGGGCAATGTGGGCGTGGTGCTCGGCACGGCGCGGATGGAGCTCATGCCCCGCGGGCAATTCACCTCGACGCTCACCGTGACCGACGTGCCGATGGCATCGGTGCTCGGCCGGATCCCAGAGCTGCAGCCCGCGGCTGGCGCGCTCTCAGGCAATCTCACCGCGCAAGTCGCCGTCGATAATCTGCGCGACATTGCCGCCTGGACCTTGTCCGGTCCGGTGGCGCTCCGCGGGCTGACGCTAAAAAACTCGCCGCCGGCGCTCGCCTCGGTGCAGCTCGATCTGCGCGGCGGGCAATTGGCGGCGCATCGTGCTCAGCTCGTTGTCGGGCCGGCGGCGATTACGACGGAAGCACAGGTCAGCCTGTTGGGCCAGCGGCCGTGGAACGCCACCGCGCAAATCGGCACGGGCAATCTCGCGGCAACCTTAGGGCTCATCGCGCAATTCGTCGGGAACAATGAAATCATGCAGGCCGTGCAAGTCGTGCGCAACGGCACGCTTCGTGGCACGACGCGAGTCAGCGGCACGCTCACGCCGCTCACCACGAACATCGCCGGCCACGGGGACCTGCAAAACGTCGTCATCCAGCCGCCGGCGGAAATCGCCCAGCAGCTTCCGCTGAAGCCGCTGACCGTCGGCCAGCTTTCGTTTGATTACAACTTGGCGAACAACGCCCTCGCATTGTCGAACATCGTCGCCACGCTCGCCGGCGGCCGCGTCACCGGTTCGACGACCGTGCCGCTCGCGCAAGGCGACACCCACGTACAGCTTGCGTGGAACGGCTTGCGCCTCACCGAGGTATTGGGACCACCCTTCGCCGGCATGGGGGCAACGGACGGCCGGGTGAACCTTTCGATCCCCGCCGGCGCGTTCGGCGATCCCGCGAAGTGGCAACTTGCAGCAAATGCCGCCGTCACCGAATTGCGTTACGACCAGTGGACGCTCAATCGCCTGCAAACAGGCGACGTCGCGCTCAATGCCGGCCGGCTGACCATCCCCGCTTTTACCGGTCAGCTCGACGGACAGCCGCTGTCGCTGGCGCTCGACATGCAGCTTGCGGCACCCTATTCGATTGCCGCCCAGTTCAACGTGCCGCGGATGCCGGTCGCATGGCTGCGCATGTTGCCGCAACTTGCCGAGTTTCAGCATCGGCTCGGCGGCTTTGTCGGCGTCAGCGGCAAGGTGAACGGCACGTGGAACCCGCTGTCGCTTCAAGGCGGCGGGCAAGTTGTCGGCCGCGGCTTGCAGCTCGATCGGAACACGATCGACGCGCTCCAGTTCGACTACCAGTTGAAGCCCGGTGAAATTTCAATTTCCAATCTTCAAGCCGGCGTGTATCGCGGCCGCGTCACCGGTGGCGCCACGTTGGCCACGGCCGAGAAACTGGGCGCCGAAGCCACGCTCCAGTGGAACGGCATCGACGCGGCAGCCGCGGCGGCGGGATTGAGTCTTCCCGCCATCAGCGCCGGCGGCGCCTTGAACGGCTCGATCAAGCTCACCATTCCGCCGGGAACGCTCAACGAGCGCGACAAATGGACCGGCGCCGCCCAGTTGCAGCTCGACGAACTCAACGTGTACGCCTGGCAGCTTCGCGGCATTCAGATTCCCGACATGCAGCTCGCCGGCGGCATGTTCAAGGCGCCCACGATTGCCGCGCAGCTCGACGGCCAGCCCCTGCGGGCCTCCGCATCGCTCACGTTGAAAGAGCCGTGGAACGTCATCGCCGACGTCGATGCGAAGCAGCTTCGCGTCGATCGCCTCGCGGCGATTCCGCAGCTTGCTTCACTGCGGCAGCGAATCGGCGGACTTGTCGATCTGAACGCCCACGTCGAGGGGACGCTCAGCCCGCTCGCGGTGAACGCCCGCGGCACGTCGGCGGCGAGCGGGTTGGTGTTCGACAAGCATCGCATCGATCAACTCAGCTTTGGATTTGACCTCACGCCGAAGTCGCTGGACGTTTCGAATATCAAGGCGTCGCTTTACGGTGGCCAGTTGGCGGGCAGCGTCATCGTGCCGCTGGCGAACGACGTCGCTGCCAGTGCCGCCCTGAACTGGAGTCAGATCGACGCCGGCCGCGCCGTCGGCGAGTTCATCACCCTGCCCTTCCCGGTTCAAGGCCGCACCGACGGCAATGTGAATCTCACGATTCCTCCAGGGCAATTGAGCAATCCGCTGGTTTGGGAGGCGGACGCAAATGTGAATTTGCCGGACGTCAGTGTGCGCGGCCTGAACGTTGCCAGCGTCAACGCCAAACTTTCGCAACATCAACAGAAGCTTACGTACCACGCCGGCGGCACGCTGTTCGGCGGCACGCTTGAGCTGGCTGGAACGCGCAATGCGAACGCCCCTACGGCGGGACTCGCCGCGCTCGGCACGGTAAAGCTTCGCCTGGAACAAGCCCAACTCGGAACGGCCGCCGACATGGCCGCGGACCGCTCGAAGCGGCCCTCGCCGCTTCGTGGCACGCTCAGCCTGGACGCCGCTGGCGGGCCGACCAACCACGGTTGGGCCTGGCGCGGCGACGCCACGCTCGGCGAGGTGACCGTCTCCGGCATGCGACTTACGCCGGGCGTCCGCGCCCGGGTGGCGGGCGTCAACGACCGGATCGCACTCGAAGAGGTCACTGGCGAATTCGCCGGCGGTCAGCTGAGCGGCAGCGGCCGATGGCGATTCACGCCGCGGAGCACCGGCCTCTTCCGCGTCGGACTGCGCAACGCTCGCGTCGAGCAGCTCTACGCACTCGCGGAGCCGAACGGCAAGTCGCCGGCCTCGGGGCTGATCGACGTCGAGCTGGACGTTCACCCCGGCGACATCTGGCGCATCGTCGGCACGGTCGCCTCGCCGCAGTTGCAGGCGGGCGGCATTCGCTTCAGCAACGTTCATGTGCCGATCGACGCCGATTGGAGCCCCGCCACCAACCGAGCACGCCTGTACGTCTCCAGCATCAGCACGTCGCTCGCCGGCGGGCGCGTCGCCGGTCGCCTCACCGCCGAGCAATACAGCGGTTGGAACCTGAACGGCAATCTGCAATTCTCGCGCGTCGATCTCGGCGTCCTCTCGCGCGAAGTCGGCAGCCAGTCGTCCTACGGCCGCGGCACGCTCACCGGCACGATGAAGATGACCGGCCGCAACATGCAATCGATTAACGACCTGCAAGCCACGCTCGCCGCCGATTTGCAGAACACACAGGCCACGAGCATACCGGTCGTGAGCCAACTGCAAAACTTTGTTCCCGGTTTCGCCGTGTCCGGCTCCGGCGGCTTTCAGCAGGGCCAGTTGGAAGCACACCTTGCTCGCGGCGTGATGCATGTCGATCGGCTGTCGCTCGCCAGCAGCCAGTTGCAGCTGTACGTGAGCGGCTTGGTAAATCTCACCGGCCGCCTGCGGCTCGACGCCGTGGTATCGATCGGCCAGGGCAACAACCCGCTGATGGCCCAGGTGCTGCTAACACGCCTGGTCGCTTCGACGGTGGCGCCGGCGGCGCTGTTACTTCGGGCGAACGATTTTCTTTCCAATCGCGTGATCCACGCCGAAATCGGCGGCACGATTCACCGCCCGGTGATTCGGCTGCAGCCGTTCCAGACGCTGCGAGAAGAAGTCGTGCGGTTCTTCCTGCGTGAGGCGACGGGCGCCGTCATCCCGCAAAGCCTGGCGGCGCCGGCGTTGGGCGCGGCCGCAGTGGGCAGCACGTCGAGCGCCGCGACAAGTCGTCGCTAGCGTTGCCGCAATCCCTATCCTCCGTAAATTCCGCAAGACCGGCGCCGCCGCCGGTCGATGCTAGGGATAGGGGGAAGCGCACCCGACGTTCGACCCAGACGGCGCTTTCCTCGACGAGGGGGGGAAATTCCGATGCGCCGCTTTCTTGGCCAGCGCTCACGCTGCGCCCATTGGTCCGTTGCACTCGTTTCGCTCGCTTGTGCGACCTTGCTCGCCGGCTGCTCTTCCGGCAACGCTCTCTTCCCGCACACGTACAAGTTGATGCCGCAAGCCCGCGACATCTCCAGCCAGATGCGGCCGACTGATCCGCGCGAGCTGTCGAAGCAGGCGCTGGAAGCCTACTTCATCCAGCCGGGCGACGTGCTGCTGCTGGAGGTGACGGACCTGGAGTCCGACATCCGCGTGCCGGCCGACCAAACCGTGATGCCCGACGGTACGATCGACCTCGGCCAATACGGCCGCATCGTCGTCGCAGGCCTGACGATCGAGCAGATCGAAGTGCTTGTTCACGACGTAATTCAGGTTCAGGAGAAGGGCAAAACGATCAAGCCGCTGAACGTGCGGCTGAACGTTGCCGACAGTGCGCGCTATTACGTGTTGGGTGAAGTGAACTCGCCTGGAGCGTATCCGTTGATCGGCCGCGAGACGGTGCTCGATGCGATTCAGGCCGCCGGCGGCCTTTCGGATCGCGCGTCGGATTGCCAAATCATTCTCTCGCGGCCCACGCCGCCCAATAGCTGCCGCATCGTGCTGCCGGTGTGCTACAACCGCATCGTGCAACTGGGCGACACGACGACGAACTACCAGATTCGTCCCGGCGATCGCATTTACGTGGCGACGCGCACGTGCCTTGAGGCGATCAAGTTCTGGCAGCGCGATTGCCCGAACTGCCCGGACTGCTGCTCGTGCGCCCTGCGCTACGGCGTGACGCCGGCGGTCTCGCCGTTCGTCGGCGGTCAGGGCCCCGTGCAAATGAGCGAGCCGGTGCCGCTGCCGTCGCCCGAGGCAGTGCCCGGCGTCCCCGAGGAAGAGCCCGCGCTGAAATCAGCGGGCGTCCGCCACCGCGTCGCCACGGCGGTTCGCGGCCGTCCGAAGTCGCTGCCGGGCGGACGGAATCTCATGTCGAGCGCCCCCGCGCCGCCGGCCCCGCCCAAAGAGGCGATCAAGCCGGCCTCGCTCGACTCGAAGGCCGGCTCGACGATTTCCGTCGCCGCCGAGTCAATCGAACGCAACGCGACGGCGCGGCGCTAGGCCGTAAGATTCCCATTCCGCCTCATCGCGTGCCATGCCCACGTCCGCGTGGGCATGGAAATATCTGCGAGCTCGGCCCGCGCCCATCGAGCGGCGGCCCCTTCTCCACTACACTAGAGCACTCCGCCGTCTGACCGAGTGCTCCCATGACAAACGTCCTGCGCCTTCTCTGCCTCGTCGCCGTTGCCGTCGGCGTCACACACGCCCACGCCAAAAACTTTCGCGTCTACATCGGCACATACAGCACCCACGGCAGCGAAGGCATTTACGTCTGTGACTTTGATCCGGCGACGGGCGCGTTGAGCTCCAAACGGATCGCCGCCCCTTTTAAGCCAAACGAAGGCGATGACTTCAAGAACGCTTCCTTCCTCGCCTTGCATCCCAACGGCGAGTATTTCTACGCGGTGAGCGAAGTCGACGATTTTCGAGGAACGAATGGCGGCGGCGTCATCGGCTTTGCCATCGATGCGACCACCGGCCAATTGACGCAGACTTCGGCGGCGTCGAGCGGCGGCGCTGGGCCTTGCCATCTGTCGATGAACGACGACGGCCGCTTTGTTTTGGTGGCCAACTATTCCGGCGGCAGGGTTGCGCAGCTTGACGTTGGCGACGATGGAAAACTGGTCACAAAAAACAACCGGCCGCGAGTGTTCATTCAACATCCAATGTGCCAGAAAGGCCGCCCGGGAATAGATACGTCGGCGCATAATCCCGCACGCCAAGACGCCCCTCATGCTCATCAGATCGTGCTCGACGCGAAGAATCGTTTCGCGCTGGTTTGCGATCTCGGGCTCGATGAGATCTTCACCTATCGGTTCGATGCCGCCAGCGGCGGGTTACAAACTAGCAAGCCGCGAGTGTTCGGCACGGCGGTCGGCGCCGGCCCGCGTCATTTGGCGTTCCACCCGAACGGCAAGTTCGCCTACGTCATCAACGAGCTCAAAAGCACCGTCGCTGCCTACCGGTATGACGACGGGACGCTCCAGGAATTGCAAACGATTTCAACGCTGCCCAAGGACAGCCACGTCGAGAATACATGCGCCGAAATCGCCGTTCATCCCAGCGGCAAGTTCCTCTACGCCTCGAATCGCGGGCAGGACTCAATCGCCATGTTTTGGATCGATGTTGCCAACGGAAGATTGTCCTCGCTCGGCCATCAGCCCACAGGCGGGCACACGCCGCGGCATTTCGCCATTGATCCGACTGGCAATTACCTGCTGGCCGCGAATCAGGACTCTGATTCGATCACCGTCCACCGCGTTGATTTGGCCACGGGCCGCCTTGAGCCGACGGGGCACAAGCTTGAGATTCCGTCACCCGTTTGCGTTCTGTTCGCTGCCGCGAAATAATCGGATGAGCGCGTAGATTTTAGCGGCGCCATTGCGGATAATAGGCCCTTCAATCGCGTGCCATGCCCACGGAAGTTCTCCGATGTGGGCGTGAGATTCGGCTTGATTGCATGCCCACGCGGACGTGGCCATGGCATCCCTAGCCTCCGCCAGGCCTGAGTTTTTTTCTGCGTACTCGACCCTGCAAAATGGAAAGATTCCCAGCTTTGCTTTCGCGCGTTGGCATGCGGTGCATGCCCTACGTTGTTGTCGCCCTTTTCTTCGCAGCGCGGGCTAACGGCCAAGAGCCGAAGCAGCCGGTTGATCGGCCGCTCGATAAGTCCTACATCAAGCGGATCGCTGGACAGGTCGAGCCGACGTTCCGCGGCACGCAGGATCGGCTGCAACAATACATCGACCACTTCCGGCATGAAGCCGCCAACGACCCGCGGCTGTTTGCCTTCCATGCGGCCGCCCAGGCCGAGGGCGACAAGGGCGTGCGGCTGTATGGCTTTGTCGAATTCCCGGAGACGCGGAATGCGCTGGCTGCGTACTTTGCCGCGCTGGGCTTCGACCCCGTTGAGAACCAGATTGAAACGCTGCCGGCCAAGGACCTTGGCAGCGAGCGGTTCGGCTTCATCAAGTCCGCCCACAGCCTGTCGTACGTTGATCCGGCGGAGAAAGAAGTCGGCACCGATGGCCTGCTGGGCGAACCGCTCTACCTGCTGCGGGCCGAAGGGCGCCACTTTCTCGTGCACGGCGGCGACGGCTATCTCGGCTACGTGAACGCCGGCGATATAAAGCGCGTTGATGAAAAAGCTTTTGCCGAATACTTGAAAGGCCCGCGCGTGTGCCTGCGGTCCAACCAGCAGGTGGATGAAGTCGCGCTGCCTGCCGGAAGCCGGTTGAAGTTCCTCAAGGAAGAGGGCGATAAAATCGTCGCCCAACTTCCGACCGGCGAATCGATCTCCGTCGCCAAAGGCGTGTGCGATTTGCGCGATACGCCCTCGGAAAAGATCGAGATCATCTGCGCCGGCGCTAAGCAACTGCTGGGCACGAAATACCTGTGGGGCGGCAAGACAACCAAAGGCGTCGATTGCTCCGGCTTGGTGCAAGTCTCCTATGCCGGCGCCGGGGCGGTGCTGCCGCGGGACGCCAACCAGCAGTTTTACATGGGTCGCATGACCGGCACGCGCTGGTGCCGCGCCGCCATGCGCCGCGGCGATACGCTGTACTTCCTCAACCCGCAGGGCCGCATCAGCCACACCGGCCTGTACCTGGGCAACGACCAATTCATCCACGCCGTCGAACCGACCGTGCGGATCAACAGCTTCAATCCTGAAGACAAAAACTACGACGCCAAACGCCACGCATCCTTCGCCTTTGCCCGGCGACTGTGGGAGTAATCAAAGAATTTTGCCGCGAATTACACGAATTGACGCGAATTAAAAGCAATACAGAAATGCATTGATAGGAGGAAACAGAGAAGAAAGGCGTTTAATCAAATCCTCTCTGTTACCTCTGTTCCCTCCTGTTCATTCTTTCCTTGATTCGCGTGCATTCGTGTAATTCGCGGCAAAAAATCCCTCCTTAAGAAGCATCAAGTAATGATCCGAAAACTGAAACTCACGCTCGTTCTGCTGTTGCTTCTTGTAGTCGCTGTTCCCACGCGCGCCGCCGAGGTTGGTAAACAACTCAAGCGCAGCGGCGATGAGATCATGGTTTGCGGGCAGTTGTTTCACACCACGGCGCCGGTCGTGATGTGGACCGATCCGGGCGGGTACGACGCGTACCGGGTGGAACGCCGCTTCGCACCGTTCGACAAGTCGGATTGGGAGACCTCGCACAAGGAGGTCAAAGAGCTAACGCGGCCGAACCGCTACGGGATGCGCACGGATAAGCTTTCTCCGGTCGAGATCGAAGAAGTCCGTGGCGGCGGTTGGCCTCTGACGCTGCTGCAAAAAATGGTCGATCAGTTCGTGATCCACTTTGACGTCTGCCCGACCAGCCAGGTCTGCTTCAACGTGCTGCACGACCATCGCGACCTGAGCGTACACTTCATGCTGGACGTGGACGGCACAATTTACCAGACGCTCGACCTGAAGGAGCGGGCCCAGCACGCGACGATTTCCAACTCGCGCTCCGTCGGCATTGAAATCGCCAACATGGGCGCTTACTCGCTGAAGGACAAAAAGGACCTCGACAAATGGTACGAGGAAAAGGACGGCGAAATCCGCCTCAAGCCGCCGAAGCCGTACGACGAAATGGGCGTCCGCACGAAGCACTTCGTCGCGAAGCCAATCCGGCAGGAACTGATCACCGGCAACGTGCAAGGCCAGGAGCTGTGCCAGTACGATTTCACGCCGCAGCAGTATGAGTCGCTGATCAAGCTCACGGCCACGCTCTGCAAGATCTTTCCGAAGATCAAGTGCGACTACCCCAAGGACGCCGACGGCAAGCTGATCCCCAAGAAGCTGGAGGATGAAGCGTGGAAGAACTACCACGGCGTGCTGGGGCACTACCACATTCAGCGCAACACGAACGACCCCGGGCCGGCGTTCCAGTGGGACAAGGTGATCGGCGGGGCGCAGAAGCTGTTGAAGTAAGCTATAGGTTTCTCCAAGTCGGGCCGCTCCAGCAGAGTCATCGTCGGCAACTCATTTGTCGGCGGGAGTATTGCGGAATGATCTGCTAGTAGCCCCGGCATTCATGCCGGGGTAATGAACGAGCCAGCGCCATCGGCCGAGTGATGATCGTTGCTTCCATCGGCGGCATACCGAGGCCGCATTGAACCGCGGATTGTTTCGGCCTCGGCGTCGCTCCGATTTGATGCAGCGACGATGGCTCGGCCGAGGAAAATGGGCGCCGTTTTTACCCCGGCATGAATGCCGGGGCTACTTAGGATGTAAGGCGGCGCCTATTGGCAAGAAGCGATGAGCCTTATTTCTCTGCGTGATATCTCACCAGCGTCTTCCACACTTGCTGGCGCAGGTCTTTGACGGCGTCGTTGGAACCGATGAAGCCGTTGGCCAGCAGCGAAAAGGCGAGCAATTGGCCGTCATCGGTTTTGAGATAGCCGGAGATCGTGGAGACGCCGGTCATGCTGCCGCCTTTGGCGCGGATGCATTCTTTGTCGCCCGCCTTCTCCGCCGGCAGCGAGTCGTAGAAGACCTTAAAGTCCTTGTTCTTGTGCATGTACTGAAGCAGCTTCACCGCCGAATCGGCGCTGATGAGGTCATAGCGTGACAGGCCTGAGCCATCGACCAGCCTGAAAGAGCCCTCCTCCAGACCGGCCACGTCGATCAGCCACTTGGTGATGATCTTCGCGCCGTGGTCCCAGTCCGCACGCTCGGCATTCTTTGCGACGGCGATCTCGTGCAGCAGCACTTCGCCGACGGCATTTTCGCTCACCTCGTGAAAGTGCTTCATCGTCTCGGCGAGCGTCGGCCCCTGATGTACGATCGACTTGCCGGAGCGCACCGAATCGTGCTCGATCTCGGTGATCTCGACGCCGGCGTCC
>JAICUM010000565.1 GCA_025935855.1 Pirellulales bacterium
CAACTGTACTGCTTCCGGCCGGTGGCGGGCTGGGCCGACCATCGCACGCCCGTGCCGGGACTGTACCTCTGCGGCGCCGCCAGCCACCCCGGCGGCGGCGTCATGGGCGCCTGCGGCCGCAACGCCGCGACCGAAATTCTCCGCGACAAGTGGTAGATGAACGGGGTCGGGAAGAGCCGCGAACCTTGTCGCTGGAATGTGGGCCTTCTAGACTGAAGGTGTCGGCTATTGATTCAGCTCCCGCTGCTTGATTTCGTTCGAACCAATGACTTCCGAAGAAGAAGTTTACCAGGAGCACATCCTCGATCATTACGAGGACCCGTTTCATCGTGGGCATTTGCCGGCGGCGACGCATGCGCATGAAGACAAGAACCCGCTCTGCGGCGATGTGGTGCGGATCGAGCTGGACCTGGACGAGCACGGCAAGATTCGCAACGCGTACTTCGATGGCAAGGGCTGCGTCATCAGCCAAGCTTCGGCCTCGATGCTGCTCGAAGAGATATACGGCAAAACCGTCGAAGACGTGAAGCAATTCACGGCCGCCCAAATGCTCGACCTCTACGGCCCGCGGCTCACGCCGAATCGACAGAAGTGCTGTTTGCTCTCGTGGCGCGTGTTGCAATCAGCCATCCACTCGCCGCTCAAGGAGAAATGATGTTCGATGCTAGACGCCGGATGCTCGGCAGTTTCAAGCATCCAGCATCCAGCATCCAGCATCGATCATGACCGTCATTGCCCCAAACGCGATCGACCGCTCGGCCCTGCTGCCGGCCTCACTGCGCGACGACTTTCCCATCCTGAGTGAGCACGTTGCAGGCGGGCATCCGTTGATCTTCCTCGACAACGCCGCCAGCACGCAACGGCCGCGGCAGGTGATCGACGCCGTCAGCGGCGTGTACGAGCGGACCTATGCCAATGTCCACCGCGGCATTCATACGCTGAGCGAGCTGAGCACCGAGCAGTACGAGCATGCCCGGCAGAAGGTGCAGGCGTTCATCAACGCCGAACATTTTCACGAGATCATCTTCACCTCGGGCACGACCGATTCGATTAACACCGTCGCCCGCAGTTGGGGCGACGCGAATCTGCGGCCCGGCGACGAAGTGCTGCTCACGGTCATGGAGCACCACTCGAACCTTGTGCCCTGGCAGCAAGCGGCGGCGCGAACCGGAGCCGTGCTGAAGCACGTCCCGATCACCGACGACGGCCGGCTGGACATGGAAGCGTTCGACCAACTGCTCACGAAACGAACGAAGTTCGTCGCGGTGACCGAGGTCTCCAACACGCTCGGCACAATCAATCCGATTGCCGAGATCGTGGCCAAGGCGCACGCGGCCGGGGCCCTCGTGCTGGTGGACGCGGCACAGAGTGCGCCGCACTTGCCGACGGATGTGCGGGCGCTGGACGTAGATTTCCTGGCGTTTAGCGGCCATAAAATGCTCGGCCCGAGCGGCGTCGGCGTGCTTTACGGCAAGGAAGCGTTGCTCGATGCCATGCCGCCATTCCTCGGCGGCGGGAGCATGATCAACGAGGTGAAGCTCGATCGGTTCACATCTGCCGCGTTGCCAGCGAAGTTCGAAGCCGGCACGCCTCCCATCGTCCCCGCCATCGGTATGAGCGCCGCGATCGACTATTTAGAACAAGTTGGCCTCGCCGCGATCCATCGACACGAGCGGGAGCTGACGCGGTACGCCTACGAGGCGCTGTCGCAAATCGAAGGCCTGCGAATCCTCGGGCCGTCGCCCGAATATCGCACGGGTCTCGTGAGCTTCTCGTTCGACCGAATCCACGCCCACGAATTCGCGCAGGTGCTAAACGATCAATTCGGGGTCGCCGTGCGGGCTGGCCATCACTGCACGCAACCACTGCACACGCTACTGGGCATCACGGCCAGCACGCGGGCCAGCTTTTACCTGTACAACACGCCGGAAGAAGTGGACCGGCTCATCGAGGGCGTTGTCGCGGTTCAGGAAATGTTCGCCCCGAAGGGCCGGCATCGCAAGCGTCGGAAGCCGGATGAATAAGCTTTGGCTAACACGGCGGCTCGGTATATTACAGGCGGGTTTCTGATTCACCAAATGTAAGTTTAGGGCTGCCATGAGAATGCCCAGTCCGTTTCCGAATTCGGGACGCCGGTCGCCCGGTTACAGCACCTCCTCCGCGATTTTTGGATCGCGACAGTCCGACGGTAGCATAGGCCGGGCGTTCAAGGGACGGTTGATCATTGCGCTGATCATCATCGGATTCGCGGTGATTAGCTATTACGCCAAGCCGGGCGACGTCAATCAGGTGACGGGCGACTCCGAGCGCGTGGCGTTTACAAATGAGGCCGATGAAATTCAATTTGGTCTGCAAGCCGCTGGCGAGATGGTCGATATGCACGGCGGGCCTTCGGCCAACGCGCCTGCCCAAAAGCGCGTGAATGCCGTCGGCGAGCGGCTGCTGGACGCGCTCGATCGCCACTTGGCCGCGGAACAGCGCCACGACCCTTACCGCGACGCGTTTCATTTCACGCTGCTGGCCGATCCGCGGACGATCAATGCGTTTGCGCTCCCCGGCGGGCCAGTGTTCATCACCGAGGGACTCTATCGCAAGCTGCAAACGGAAGGGCAACTGGCCGGCGTGCTCGGCCACGAGATCGGGCATGTGCTTTCCCGACACAGCAATAAGCAACTCGCGCGGCAGGGATTGTTCCAGGGCATCGCGGGCGCCGTGGGGGTTCTGGGCGGCGACATCAACAGCGCGCGGATGGGACAGATGATCTCAGAAGTCGTGAGCACCAAGTATGGCCGCGGCGCCGAGCTGGAGGCGGATCGCTGGGGCGTACGGCTCACGGCGCTCGCCGGGTACGATCCTCGAGCCATGATCGGGCTGATGAAAATCCTCGATGAAGCCGGCGGGGGCGGCGGCCAGCCGGAGTTCCTGAGCACGCACCCGAAGCCGGCCAATAGGATCCAGTACATCAAAGACGTAATCGCGGAACAGTTCCCGGAAGGCGTGCCTGACGGGCTGCAGCCGTAAGATTTTTTTGCCGCGAATCGCGCGAATCATCGCGAATGAGAAAGCGATGAATCCAAAGACTTTGAACAGGAGGGAACAGAGTTTACTGTGCTGCCTTCTCTGTTTCCTCTGTTACCTCCCATGAAAGTTTTTCCGTCAAGGTCTGTAAGTCATGCGGCTTGTGGTACTTGACCAACCTCCCATTCGCACTA
>JAICUM010000711.1 GCA_025935855.1 Pirellulales bacterium
GAGGCCAAGGTGTCGTCAAATTTGCGCGCCATCGCATCTCTCCGCAGAGGCTCGCCGAATAGGAATTGCGGTCGATGGCGAAAACAACGCCGCGCATCAACGGCAAGCGTTCCACTATCTTATCCCCGCTAGACGCAGCGGGGCAGGGGAAAGTTCGCGCGGAGGTAGCTACCTGCGAATAGCCCCGACCAAGCTTGGTCGGGGCTATTGACAATTCCTCATAATTCACGCTGAGAAAAAATGCTAATTCGACGAAGTTCGATTTGATGATCCTTTTCCTTGCCAATTTGGATTGGGCGAAGGAAAGCGGGCGTTCACGCTTTTGAGCCATTCATCCAGTTGCTCGCGCATTTTCGCGACGCGTTCTGGTTCGTCGCTTGCCAAATTGTGCTGCTCGCTCAGATCGTTTTCCAGGTTGTACAGCTCGACATGATTGTCTTCGAAGAAGCGAATCAGCTTCCAATCGCCGTCGCGCATCGCGGCGCCGGGCGTGCCGCCTTGGTTGCCGTAGTGCGGGTAATGCCAGAAAATCGGCCCGCGTATGAACGAGTCGTCGCCGTGCAACAGCGGCGTGAAGCTTTTGCCGTCCACGGCTTGTGTTGGTTGCGCCGCAGCGCCGGCGATCTCTAGCATCGTCGGATAGTAATCGGTGCTGGTGATATACTCGTCGCACGTCGAGCCTGCCTTGGTGACCCCTGGCCAGCGGACGAGGAGCGGTTCGCGCACGCCGCCTTCATATAGCCAGCCCTTGCCGCCACGCAGCGGAACGTTTGCCGTCGGCCGGCCCTCGGCAGTGCTCAGGCCGCCGTTGTCGGAGGTGAAGAATACGACGGTGTGGTCGGCCACGCCCGCTTTCTCCAAGCTGGCGAGCACTTTGCCGACGGATCGGTCCATCATCTCGACCATCGACGCGTAGACGGGATGGTCTTGCACTTGCCGCACATGTGAGGCGCCTTCGTTGATCTCGCGAGGCCCGTCGAACTTCACGCCCTTCGCCTTCGCGGCGTACTTCGCCTCCATCTCCGGGCGGGCCTGAAGTGGGACATGGACGTCGTACAGAGAGAAGAACGCGAGGAACGGGCGATCGCGATGGGAGTCGATGAACGCCGCGGTCTCTTCGGCGAGCCGTTCGTCGAGATGCTCGCCCGGCGGGCCGTCCGTGAGCTTCGGATTGTTGTAGGGCGAGAAGTAGCTCTTGGGCATGCCGGCTCGCCAGCCGCCCTTGTTCACGTCGTAGCCCTGCGACTCGGGCCAATAACCCTCCGGGCCGAGGTGCCATTTGCCGGCGAAGAACGTATCGTAGCCGGCCGCTTTGAGCGCCTCGGCGATCGTCGTTTCTTCATGCGGCAGTTGCTGCAGGTAGGACGCGGGGAGCAGCCGTCGCCACTTGAACCTCGGCATCAGCGCCGCTTTCTCGGGTTGCGGGCCGCCAAAGTAATCGGTCGTTGCGAGTCTCGCGGGATACTTGCCGGATTGAATGCTCGCGCGCGTGGGCGAGCAGACGGGGCACGCGGCGTACGCACTGTTGAATTGCATGCCGCTCGCTGCCAGACCATCGATCGCCGGCGTCTCGTAGAAGGTGCTGCCGTAACAGCCGAGGTCTCGCCAACCAAGGTCATCGGCGAGAATGAACACAAAGTTCGGGGGCTTTTCTGCGGCTTCCACGGATCGAGGATTTGCAATGAGCGAACCGACGAAGAATGCCGCTAAAATTAGGAACTGATGCCTTGTCGCCTGTTGGTCGCTGCTCATAATCGCGCTGTGTCCCCCCGGTCGTTTAGAGAGTGCTCATTCTATGGGTTCTTTTATTGTCAATTTCCACGTCAGATCAACCTCCTTCAAGCACGTAAAGGCGGCTTTGAAGCGTATGACGGACTCCACGGCGTATGTGTCCACGGCGCGCCGGGGATGGATATCCCTATATGAAGAACGAGCCTCGACACAAGACGAGGAGTTCATTCATGAACTGGCGGCAGAGCTTTCGACCGAGTTGAAAACCGCGGTAATTGCCTTCCTAGTCCACGATAGCGACATCTTTGATAAAGCAACATCTATTCTGTAATTTGGCGGCTTGATCTTAGGGCGGATCAGTTGGCTTCCATAGTGAGGTAGGTGCGGTTAGTTTCCCAGTCTTCGCTGATTTCCATAAGGAC
>JAICUM010000360.1 GCA_025935855.1 Pirellulales bacterium
CTCCTGGCGCCGCAATCACGCCGAAGGCAACCGCTCGCTGAATTATCGCGAGATGGCGTTCGACCTGGCCGATCATGTGAAGCAGCTCGGCTACACGCACGTTGAGTTCCTGCCGGTGATGGAGCATCCCTTCTACGGTTCCTGGGGCTACCAGACCACTGGGTATTTCGCCCCCACCAGCCGCTATGGCACGCCACAGGACTTTAAATTTCTGGTGGATTACCTTCACCAGCAAGGCATTGGCGTGATCCTCGATTGGGTGCCCTCGCATTTTCCCTCGGACGAGCACGGCCTCGCCTATTTCGACGGCACGCACCTGTACGAACATGCCGATCCACGGCAGCGCGTGCAACCGGACTGGAACAGCTACGTCTTCAATTACGGCCGCAGCGAGGTGCGCAGCTTCTTGATTTCCAGCGCCATGTACTGGCTGGATGAGTACCATGCTGACGGCCTGCGCGTGGATGCGGTCGCGTCGATGCTGTACCTCGATTATTCGCGCAAGGCCGGCGAGTGGATTCCCAACAAATTCGGGGGCCGCGAGAATCTCGAAGCGATCGACTTCCTCCGCCAGTTCAACCGCGCGGTGTACGGCCGGCATCCGGATATTCAAACGATCGCCGAGGAATCGACCGCCTGGCCGCAAGTCTCGCGGCCGACGGAGCTCGGCGGCCTGGGCTTCGGCCTCAAGTGGGACATGGGCTGGATGCACGACACGCTGCAGTACATGAGCCAGGACCCCGTGTTCCGCAAATACCACCACGGCGAGATCACGTTCCGCATGATCTACGCCTTCCACGAGAATTTCGTTCTGCCGCTGTCGCACGACGAGGTGGTACACGGCAAGGGCTCGCTCCTGGGCAAAATGCCGGGGGACGATTGGCAGAAGCTCGCCAACCTGCGGCTGCTCTTGGCCTACATGTATGGCTCGCCTGGGAAGAAGCTGCTGTTCATGGGAGCGGAGCTGGCCGCCTGGCAGGAATGGCAGCACGAGGGCGAGCTGCCGTGGCATTTGCTCGACGAGCCCGGCCGGCGAGCGTTTATGCGCTGGGCCACCGCGCTGAACAGCTTCTACCGCGGTGAACGCGCGCTGCACGAGCTGGACTGCGACCCGGCCGGCTTCGAATGGATCGACACGCACGACAGCGAGCGGAGCGTCGTCAGCTTCATGCGCAAGTCGCGCGACGCGCAGGAAATGATCATCGTCGTGTGTAACTTCACGCCTTTGCCGCGGTACAACTATCGCGTTGGAGCGCCGCGCGGCGGCTACTGGCGGGAAATCCTCAACAGCGACGCCGGCGAGCATGGCGGCAGCGGCCACGGCAACATGGGCGGGGTGGAGGCGTCGCCCGTTCCGTTCCATGGGCGAATGCACTCGCTCAATCTGACATTGCCGCCGCTGGGGGCGGTGTTTCTCAAATCTGAGGTCTGACGGCGGCTCCGGCAAAAGGTCCGAGATTTGCAGGATTTCAAGCCGGTTTGCCACCCGAACTGCAAGCGATGCGTGGGAGAATAGGATTATGACAACCGCCGCTGAATCGATGATCGAACGTTGGGAAACTGATCGTCCTGAAGAAGCCGCGCAAATGGGCCCGGAGGAACGCTGGTTCTCAATCGCGGCGGGCGCGTGCCTGGTCGGACTCGGTCTTTCCAGAATGCGGCTCGGAGCGCTAGCAGCCCTGGGGGTGGGCGCGTACGCGGTCTACCGTGGAGCCAGCGGCCGCTGTGCCCTGCGTGAAAAGATTGCCGAAGCGCGGCAGCGAAATGGTCTGGGCTGGGAATCCGGCGACCATGCGTGCGCCTCGCACCACGGATCGCACGGCGGTCAGTGCGGGCTGCACGATCCAGATTGCGTCGACGAAGCCGCCATGGAATCCTTCCCGGCCAGCGACCCGCCGAGCTATACCGGCGCCACCGCGGCCCCGGCCGCTCCGATCCAGTGAGCGTCGGCGCGGGCCGCTTGCGGCGCCGGATTATCCGTTTCGGGCATTAGATGCGTCAGCCTGAGCGCCCAGCGCAGCCCTTCGACGGGGTCGCTTTCCGCCAGCCACTCACGCAGCACGGCCGGCGATTCCCGGCGCGCCTGATTAATGCGCTCGTCGGCGGTGATCGACAGCAGCGCGTCGGCCAGTTTGCTCACGTCGCCCGCGGGGAAGATTTCGCCGTTGCGGCCCGGCTTGACCAATTCCGGAGAAGCCCCGACGACGTCCGAGGCAACGATGGCCAGCCCCGCGGCCGCGGCCTCGACCACCACGACGCCCCACGGTTCGTAGTCGCTCGGCAGGAGCAGCACGTCGCATTGCGCGTACAGCCCGGCGATCTCGGAGGAGTCGTTCAGAAAGCCAGTCCAGATCACGCGGTCGCGCAGCGCGGTGGGCACGCTCGCCTCAAGCTCTCGTCGAAGGGGCCCGTCTCCCAGCATCACGAGATCCCAGTCTGGCCGTGCTTGGGCGATGGCGGCAAACGCCTTCACGGCCAGGTCCGGCCGCTTGACGTGCATCATCCGCGCGGAGAACACGATCCGCCGCCGCCCGGCATGCAACTGGAACCGCTCGCCTACTCGCTCGACGGCGTCCTGCGGCGTGTTCTCGAACAACTCGACATCCGGCGTGAAGGGATACATGGCCGCCGGCTTGTCGCCGCCGCCGTAGCGCTTGAGCAGTTCCAGTCCCAGCACGCCGCACGGCATGAGGCCCGTACACCAGCGGATGGCCTGCTCGTACACTTGCCGCTTGATCCAGTGCTTGAGCGGCCCGTGGTTATCCGTGTGAGTATTAAAGTCGCCGGTGATGAAGCACGGAATGCCCTGCCGGCGGCACCACCGAATGATGCGCATGCGGCCCATGTCGCCGCAGCCTTGTACCAGGACCATGTCGATCTGGTGCTCGCGGAGCCAGTCGATGATTCGGCCGCCTTTGAGCCATTCTCGCATGGAGTAGCGAAGCTGCGTCTGCTCGTTCGTCGGCTGGCCGAGTCCGAAATCCACGGGGCGAATCGCGGCGGGCGTCTCGACGCCTTTCCACCGCTTATACGCATTGTCGTGCGTGGCGACGGACCAGAATTCGATTTCTGGAATCTCCTTGACGATTCGCTGTTGCAAGTGGAGGCGATACGGCGGGCGTGAATTCGTGATCACCGCCACGCGCGGATGCCGCTTAAACTCGGGCCGCGCCTCTTGCGGCAAGGCCGGCTTCTTCGCGTTCTGCCACGGGGCCGGCGAAGCGGGCGTTTTCCCGCCCAATCGGTCGCCGCTTTCAAAGCCGTACTGCTTCAGCGAGTAGCGCCGCACGCCGTCGGCGCCGACTTCCACGCGAAGCCGCTGCCAGGGGTGCCAACCCCACGGCTCCCGCTGGATCATCTGTTCCAGAATGCGGATCGACTCCGCGGCCGCTTCGTAGGCCGCGTCCTGGCTTGTGCCGCTGCAACGCACGTGGTCGAAGAACCAACCCTCGCGCGTGCGGTGATCCAGCTCGGTGTCGCACACCAGGAGCACGTCGGCCTTAGCGCCGGCGGCAACTTTCGCCCAAGCGCTCGGGACGCGCAACAAGCCGTCGAAGAACGGAACCTCGACGAACTCCGCGGCCGCCCCGCCGTCGGCCGTGACGGCCACGACGCCGCCCTTCCGCAACAGCCGGAACAGTTCCACGATCGTGTTTTCATCAATGTAGAACACGGTCGAGCCCGCGCGGCGGTCCGCCTCCATCGCCTTTTTCAGGGCCAGGCGAGCAATCGGCGTCGCGGCGTTTTCGACGCTGCGCCAACTGCGGTAGCGGAGCTGCACGACATCCACGCCCGAAAGAATCTGCTTCAGCGCTCCGGGCGACAATAGAAAAAAGTTGAAATGGTAGCCGACGACGATCAGCCCGCGCTCCCGCGGCATGGTGGGCAGCGCCCCCTCACATCCGGGGTTCACGTTCCACTCAAGGTCATTGCCGCGGCGCGTCGCGCCGTTCCAAACGCGCGCCCGGGCAAAGCACTCATGCTTCAGCAGCAGGTGCCGCCGCAGGATTTCCGACACCGAAAGCGTCGTGCTGAAATACGGCCTCATGCTGCGCAGGGCCGCCCGCGTTGCGGGTTGCGCTCCCGCGAACGTCAGCAGCCAGTGGACGTTGGCCGCCAGTCGCACCCAGAGGATGCCCACGCGCGGGCCCGACGCTCGCAAGACCACGTAATAGGGCACGTAGGCCAGCCATAAAGCCGCACTGAGCGCCGCCAGTTTCAATGAATCGCGGCTTCGCCCGAGCCAGCCAGCCGCACGCGGCGACGTGTCCAGATCAGCCGGATTGGCATCGGGTGTCACGTCGCCCGCCACGCTCATGATTTCGCCCGCGGCTCGTCGTTCAATATTCGCGTCAGTTCGGCGCTCAGCTCGGCGAACGTCTTGTTCGCCATCGCGGGGCCGACCTGCGTCGCGTCGATCTTCGGTCCGAACTCGTCCTCAAGGTAAAAGAGGAAGTTCAAGACATCGATGCTCTCCTGAAACATCTCGGTCGCCTTCACATCCTCGAAGCGATCGAGGGTTTCCTGCGGTGCCGAACCCTCGAAGTAGGCTTTCATCCGGCTCAGAACGGCGGCTTGATCCATAGAAACTCCGAGTCGGCTTACTTCAAATAGTAATCAGTGGCCAGCGTCTCGGCCTCTTCCTCTTCGGCGCGGACAGTCGCCGGGCGGTTGTTTTTCACGCGCATCATCAGGGCGGTGGCAAAATCCTCGCTGACCACGTCCATGTGCTCGCGCAGGTACTTCGAGACAATGCCGTCGTTCAGCTTCGACTGAGCCATGCGCATCGTGAGATACCACACCCGATCGTGCTCGTTGAACAGCTTTTCAACCTGTTCGAGGTTCGACAGCATCACGGCGCCGCTGCGACGATCTCGCGGGACAAGCGTCGTGTCGCCGATGGTTGCCTGCAGAATCAAGCGGCTTTGCACCCAGTAGTCCACGGTGCGAGGCGTGTCTTTCCCCACCTTTTCCGCGGCGAACATGAAATTCGTCGTGTGCGGGAAAATGGAAATGACGATGTCCCCTTCCTTGAGATTCTTTAGCAAGTACTGCATCGGCTCGTCCCAGTCGGGGATGCGCAGTTGCCTGACGTCGAACGACGAGCTTACGTAGCCGGTCATCTCGGCCGTGCGCACCGTCCAGCCGCTCATCAGGGCCACCGCCGTGGCCACGCTGCCGGCCGTCACGGCCTTGGCGTAC
>JAICUM010000014.1 GCA_025935855.1 Pirellulales bacterium
AGAGCGCCGGCTCGTTGCTGGTGGCGACGACCACCACGCTGCGCGCCAGGCCTTCCGGGCCAAGCTCGCGCTCCAGAAACTCGTTCACTTCGCGGCCGCGTTCGCCGATCAGCGCGATCACCGTCACGTCGGCTTGCGTGTAGCGGGCCATCATGCCCATCAACACGCTCTTGCCGACGCCCGAGCCGGCGAAAATCCCGAGCCGCTGCCCGCGGCCACAGGTGAGCATACCGTCGATGCACCGCACGCCCGTGCCGAGCGCCGCGTCGATGCGTGGCCGCTCGGTCGCCGCCACGTTCGGCCCTTGCAGCTTGAATCGTTCGGCGAGCATCGGCTGCGGCCTGCCGTCGATGCATCGGCCGCACGCATCGACGACTCGTCCGAGGAGAGCCGGGCCGATTCTGATCCGTCGCGCGGTTCGAATGAGCCGCACTTCGCTGCCGCGCCGCACGCCGTCCAAATCTTCCAGCGGCATAACGAGCGTGCGATCGTCGCGAAAGCCGATGACCTCCGCCTCGACCTCGCCGCCCGCCTGCCGGCGAATGCCGACGACGGCCCCGACCGGCGCCGGCAACCCGGCCACGGCCACGGTGAGCCCGGTCGTTTGCACGACGCTGCCGGTGATGCCGGCCAGCATGGCGCCGTCGAGTTGTGTGGCGGTGATGGACATGGGGGGGTTAGCTCAACTCCTCTTTGATCCTGTCGAGCTGCGTATCGAGTTGCTTGTCGATCACGCCGAATTCGGTGTTCAAGCGGCAGCCGCCGGGCGAGATGGCGGCGTCGGCAATGACGTTTACCGTCGCGAGCGGCGAAAAGGCGCCGGCCAGCTGTTCGACCTGGCGGCGCAGCGTTTGTTCGTCCGCGGGATTCAAGCGGATGGTGACGTCGCCGCTGCCGGCGGCTAGTTCCAGTGATTCGCGAATCCACTGGAGCGAAATCTCGGGCCGTCGCGCGAGTTCGCCTTGCACCAGCCGCTTGGCAATCGCCAGCGCCAGATCCACGGCGGCCGATTCCCACTGCCGCAGCCAGGCTTGTTTTGAATCCTCGACCTGCCGGACGGCCGACTGCAGCGCCGGCGTCAGCGTCTTCATCTGCTGGGCGACCTTTTCATCCAGAATGCGATCGATGGCTTGCTCGGCGGCACACCGGCCCGCCGCTTCGGCCTGCTGGCGAATGGCGGCGGCGTCGCGCTTCGCCTGCTCGACAATTTGCGCCGCCTGTCCGCGCACCGTGCCGAGATAACCGTCCGCCTGGGCAGCCATGTCCGTCAGGTCATACGCCACCGCCCGAAACGCGGTGCCGCTTAGCTGCTCAGGGACGTGTGTTTTGATGATGGTCGCCATGCTTCAATTGCTTGTGTGCATTCGTCGTCCGCGCCCAGGGGACTTACGCCGCAAGTTCCTTGGAGCGTTGTCGGGCAATTCGCAGCAGATCGTTCTGTGCCGCGCGAAGTTCCGCCAGCGTCGCGGGGCCGACGGCGCGGACAGCCTTGCGAAGCCGCGCCGCTTGCCGCCTGGGCAGCTTGCCCGCGACGCGTTTCAGGAAGGATTCGCTGGAGACGGCGAGCGCTCGCTGGACCGTTTGCTCATCAGCCACGCGCAATGCGTCGAGTAACTCGTGGTCGGTCAGTTGCTCCAGCTCGCGTGAGCAGTCTTCGACTTCCAGGTCGGCGTTGGGGTTTGACTCGAATTCCGCTGTCGCCTGCCGTGAATCTGTCCAAGCCTCGAAACGGCTCGTTGATTCGAAGCCTTCGCTCGCCAATGGGTCGACTCCGCGGGCGCGCTCGATGCCGCTGGCGAGCTCTTGCGCTTGCACGGAACTTGCAGACGACTGGGCGTTGTTGTTGCTATTTGAAGCATTTGGCGGCGACAGCCGAGCGAGCAGAGCGACTTGTTGCGCCGCCGGCGTCTTCGCCAGAATCTTGCGCGCCAGTTCTGCGCCTGCCGCTAGACGCTCCCGCCGTTCGCGATGCCGCTGCACGCGCTGCTCGAGCTGCGATTGCAGTTCCTGCACGGCGTCCTCGTCGGCGGGCTGCAAATTCGCCAGCCGATCCACGACCTCCGCTTGTAGCGAGGGCGGTAGGGCCGCGAACACGATGGCGGCTTGCTCGTGGTTCAACCTTGAAAGAGCCGCCGCGACAATCTGTGGGTGCTCCTCGACGAGCAGCTCCGCCATCAGCGTCGCTTCGGCCGCGCCGTCCCGGTCGCTGGCGGTTTGATTCTCATTTCTCGGAGAGACTAGCTCGTCGTTCATCAATGGCGCCGTCGCCACTTGCGAGGCTGAGTAGGTGAACTCGACCGCTGGCTCGGCGGCGCTTGCCTGGCGGCCGGCGCGGCGAAACTCATCGAGCACGTCTTGCTGCTCATCGAGATCCACTTCGTCAAGAAGCTCGACCTCCGCGCGGATTCTCGCCGCCTCGGCGCGCGGCAGCGCGGCCAGAATCTGCTCGCCCACCGTCTCCTCGACGCTGGCGACCAGGATGGCAGCCCGGCGAATCCGTTCGCTACGCTCGTAATTCATGAAGAAACTTCTCAACTCCAGCCCCGACCAAGCTTGGTCGGGGCTATTTCGCACTCACTTGCTCACATACTCACCTACTCACGTGCGCACACCGCTATCTCACGCCGCACTGCCGATCCATGTCCGCAGGATCGCGGCGGCTCCGTCGGGGTCCTCTTTCACCAATTCCGTCAAATCGTCCTTTAGCGTCGGACCCTTCTTCAGCCGTAGGCGCGGCCGATTTGGATCGCGGTTCGACGCCGAAGGCGCGGCGCCGCCCGCCGTGGGTTTACCAGCCGTCGCAGGTGATTCAGTCACCGTTTCCATCGCCAGCGCCGGTAGACCGAACGACGGGCTCTTATCCGCCGCTGGGATGGCCTTCATCATCGACCTCAGCATCATCAGGCTCACCACCGCGAGTCCCGCCATAATGAGCGAACCGGAATTCCTACTCGCCCACAGCAAGCCTTCCTTGGCGATCGACGGCTGAACCACCGGCTCCGGCGTGAGCGACTGGAAGACCGTCACCTCGACGGTTCCGAGTTGCTTTTCCGCTACTTCGATTGGAAAGAGCTGGGCCACCGACGCCTTGATTTTGCTGCGCACTTCTTCTTCGATCTTCTCCATCAGCGTCCCATCAGGCTTCGCATCGGCCGGTTGGTCGGGCGTCCGCTCACGCCAGATGCGGACCAGATATTCGCTGGGCACGGCAATCGCGGCGCGCACGTGTTTGGGCGTCAGGCCCGTGCGGCGCTGCGTTTCGTCGGTCGTGGGAATCGCGTTTTCGGTTTCCGTGTTGTTGACTTCCTCGTTGTTTTCATTCTTAGCGATCGCCTGCTCCGCCGGCGGCCCGTTCGGTCCATTGGCGATTGGCCCCGGTTGGCCGCGATCCTCGGTCTGCGTTTTGTTATTCGTGCGAGATTGGGTCGTTGTTCGAATCGGCTGCGGTTCGCTTTCGAGCTTCAGCGTATGCGTCTCGGAGCTGAGCAGGTCGTCCAGTTCCGCAGTCACCTGCACGTGTACGCTCGGGCGAATATAGTTGAGCAGCGACTCGATCCGCCCCTTGGTCTGCTGCTCGAAAATCGTCTTTTCCTTGAGTAGCGCCGATTCGAACGCGTCCGCCGGGACATCGGCCCCGCCGGCTAGGTACTGCGAACCATCGCTAAGGTTGATCACCGCCACGTCGCCCTCGTCCAGGCCCGCGATGGCGCCGGCGACTGCCCTGCGAATCATCTTCACGCGCTGCGGATCGAGCGTGATCGCAGTCTCGGGCAGCACACTGACGGTGGCGGTCGCCTTGCGATGCTCGAAGGCCACCGGCTCGCGAATGTCGTAGAGCACCTTCGCGTCCTGAATGCCGTCCATGTCGCTGATGATCATCGAGAGCTGCCGCTCGCGGGCGGCCTTGAGCCGGGCTCGGCGGGTTTCGGCGCTTTCAAACATCCCGGAGTCGAGCGACTGATCCAACAGAGCGTCGAAGTTCGGCGGCATGGCGCCGGCTTCGACGATCGCGGCCAAATACGCCGTCTTCTGCCCGCGCGGCACGACGATCCGCCCGGCTTGCCGCGGCAGGATCGTGAGCTTGGCCTTGGCGAGCGCCATTTCGATGTGGTCGGCGTCCCGCGGCTGCAGCACGGCGCCGTCAAACAGAAACTCCTCCGCGGCGCCGGCGTACCCTTTGAACAGGTAGCCCAAGCTCACCACGATGACGCCCAACAGGAGCGCGGAGGTGATCCGCGCCGCCGGCGTCATCGAAGCGAACAGTTCGCGCAACTGCGCCAGCGCTTGATTCAAAAATCCCATCCGTGGTCCTCAAGCATGATAACTGGGGCGCGCCTCCGCCGCACCGCTGAAGCGGTGCTCGCCCATTCGCCCCTAACTCCTCACTAAATCCGTATGTCCTTCACTTCCTGATACACGCTCAGCACTTTGTTCCGCATTTGCATCAGCATGCGGAAGGCCAAATCGGCCTTCTGCACGGCGGTCATCACGGCCGCGGGATCGGCGTCGCCGCCGGTCATCAGCGTCTCGACCGCCTTGTTCGCGTCCATCTGCATTGTGTTCACGTCCTGGATGCTCTTGAGCATCATGTCCTTGAACGATCCCGCTTCGCCGGCGTTCTTCACAACGCCCGGCTTCGGGGGGACGGCATTCTGCGTGACCGTGGTGCTTTGAATCGTATTCATCGTTCACTCGCGCAACGTTAAGCGATGATCTGCAACGTTCGCTGGTTCATGTCCTTGGAAATTTCAAGCACCCCCAGATTCGCCTCGTAGGCCCGAGTGGCCTCCAGGGCGTCCACAAACTCGGTCGTCATGTCGATGTTCGGGTAGGCGACGTAGCCGCTTGCGTTCGCGTCCGGGTGGCTCGGGTCGTACTTCATCATGGGCGCCTGGCTCGAATAATCGACCGAGCCGATCTTCACGCCGACGCCGCCGCCGTTGGTCGCGAGGTCCTCGTCGGTTTGAAACGTCACATATCGAGGCACATACGCCTGCGGCTCGCCGCGCTCGTTGCGGGTGGTCGAAATGTTCGCCAAGTTCGACGAAATCGAGTTGAGCCGCGTCCGCTGCGCGATCAAGGCACTCGTGCTAACGTCAAACGTAGGAAACATGCTCATCGAATCGTCATTCCCTCACCCCCTAACATCGTCATCCCTCATCCTTGACCACTCACTCTCTCACCCTCGCTTACGCCCGCTCCGTGATCGCCGCCCGCAACATGCGGAACTGAGCGTTCATGAGGCTCACCGCCATGTTGAACTCGGCCTGGTTCTTCGCGATTTCAGTGACTTGTTCTTCCAGGCTTGAATTGTTGTCATCGTGCCGCAGCATGCCTTTGGCATTTTCGGCGACCGACGCCAGCTTGTCTTCACGGCGAGTTTCACGCGGCGGCGAGCTCATGGCCTGCATGCCCGGCGACGTAGGGATTGAAGTCGGCGCCTGCGACACCGGCTTCCGCTGCCGATCTTCCATCGCTTCCTTCAACTGCGACCGGAACTCATCCACCGGCAAGTCGCGCACGCGATAGCCGGGCGTGTCGAGGTTCGCCAGATTTCCGGCGAGCACGCCGTGTCGGGCTTCGGTGAACTTCACCACCTGCTCGAGCATCGGCAGCGGCGATGAATCAAACATGCCGGTCATCATGACTCGATCCCTCGTCTGGACGCGGCGGAAGCAAGCGCCATGCCGCGTTGACTTTGCCTTGTTCCAATTTCGTGAATTGTCCGTATTCTCTCGCTTCTCAAACGCTACTGGCTTCGCTCGTCACGCTGTCCTGCGTACTTCGCCAACGGCGATGCCTGCCGAAGCGATCGGCAGATTCTGCCGAACCGCCTCCGGGGCGGTCGCCGCGCTGAATTCCTTCGTTCGCGGTGCGTATCCATAGGCCCGCAGTTTGCCGCTGAGCGTCCGCACGCCGATGCCCAGCGCCGCCGCCGCTTTGCCCCGATTGCCCCCGAATCGTTCCAGCGTCGCGACAATGGTTTGCCGTTCCATCGCATCGAGACTTCCGCCGCTGGCCGGCTTAGCGGCTTGGCTTTCGCCCACGGCCTCGGGCTGCTGCAACCAAGGCCGAATCTCCGCCGCGGCGATCGCCGTTCCCTGATTTAGCACGCAGGCCCGCGTGATTAAGTTTTCCAATTCGCGCACATTCCCAGGCCAGCGATACGCTGCGAGAAGTTCACAGGCGTCGTCCGCAAGCTCCATCCGCTTGCGGTTTAGCCGCATGGCTGCACGTTCCAAAAAATATTCCGCCAACAACTGCACATCGGCGCCGCGCGCCCGCAATGGCGGCAATTCCAGCGGCACCACCGCCAGCCGATAGTACAAATCCTCGCGAAACCGCCCCGCCGCAATCTCCACGGCCAAGTCGCGATTCGTGCTCGCCATCACCCGCACGTCAGCCGTGCGCGGCTCGCTCGAACCGACCGGCTCGAATGTGCGCTCCTGCAACACGCGGAGCAGCTTCGCCTGGAGCGGCAATTCAATCTCCGTGATTTCATCTAGCAGAATCGCGCCTCCGGAAGCCAGCTCGAATCGGCCCGTGCGATCCGCGTCCGCGCCGGTAAAAGCGCCGCGACGATGGCCGAAGAGTTCACTCTCGGCGAGCTGCGGCGACAGGGCAGGGCAGTTCAAGCTCACGAGCGGCCCGGCCGCGCGCCGGCTGAGTGCGTGCATCGCGCGAGCCACCAGCTCCTTACCTGTGCCGCTCTCGCCGCAAATCAGCACCGTCTCGTCCGTCGGCGCCACCTGCCGAATGCGCTCCCGCAACTGCAGCATTGCCCGGCTATTGCCCACCATGCCCAAATCGTCAAACGCCTGACTTTCGCCGCTTGCCGGCTTAGCGACCTCCGGCTCGCACAACCGCCGCCGCTCCATCGCCCGCGCCACGAGCTGCTCCAACTGATTCACGTCAAACGGCTTCTCCAAATAATCAAACGCCCCGAACCGCATTGCCTCGACCGCCGACGCGATAGTCGCATGCGCGGTGATCATGATCACCTGCACCGGCAACCGCCGCTTTGCGATCTCGCGGATGAACTCAAGCCCGTCGATGCCCGGCATTTGCAGATCGGTGATCACCACATCCATGTTGCAAGTCTCAAGCGCCGGCAGCGCTTCGACCGCGCTGGCCAGTCCTTCGACGGCATAACCAGCCTGCCGCAGCACATCGATCACCGACTCGCGCACGGCGGCGTGGTCATCTACCACCAGCACGCTACCGCGAGAAGTAGCCAATCCCGGCTTCAGGTTGTCTCGAACGGTGCGCTTCATGCCGCCATCCCCATGCCCATCGCCCGCCGGCGCGGAATTTCAATCGTGAACGCGGCCCCGCCTTCCGGGCAATTCATCGCCGTAATGCGGCCGCCATGCGCCTCGACGATCCGGTGGACGATCGATAGCCCCAGCCCCGTGCCGCTGGGCTTGGTGGTGTAAAAGGGATCGAACACGCGCTCCAGGTCTTCCTGTTGAAGGCCCGGTCCGCTGTCAGCGATCTCCAGTTCCAGCCCACGGCGGCCTTCATACGACGTGACCACCAGCTGACCGCCGCGCGGCATGGCGTCCACCGCGTTGAGCACCAGGTTGAGAACGGCGCGCCGCAGCATTTCGCGGTCCGCCGTCGCCACGGTGTGCGGCGGAATGTCGAGCGACGCCTCGATGCCCTGCGCCTCAAGCTGCGGCGCGATGGAATCGAGAATCTCCTCCAACAGGTCCTCGACCATAAACGACCGCCACTGCGGCTCGCGGTGCGCGGTGAAGTTGAGCAAATCGTTCACGGTCGCATCCAGGGCCAAAAACCCTGCCTCCACTTTGGCCAACACGTCCAAACTTCCCGCGTCACCGGACAACCGCCGCCGCAGCAAACTCATGTACAGATTCACCGGCACCAGGCTGTTGCGAACTTCGTGAGCCACGTGCGAGGCCATCCGCCCCAAATCCGCCAGCCGGTTCTGCCGCTCCAGCTCCGCGTCCTTCGCCGCCAGCTCATCCGTCAGGCGGGCGACTTCGGCCTGCAGGGCTTCATGCGTTTGCTGCAAGCGCAGCGTCGCGTCGTTCCACGCCTCCAAAATCTGAGCAATCCCCGGTTCATCGCCAATGACCGAGCGCACGTCGAGCGCCTCGCCGTCCGGTGCGGCCTCGTCCTCGTCGTTTCGATGAATCTTCAATGCCATACTCAGCTACTCACCAATCACTTACTCACGAATCACCTATTGGCCTGATACGCCTCGCGGACTCGCCCACCAACCGCGACGGCCCGAATCTGCCCGGCCACTTGATCACGTCGCGCCGTCATCCGCCGCTCGCCGTCTTGTTCCATCCGCATGACTTCATCAATGAGCGCCCGGCATATTTCCGCGTCGGCCGCACACCGGGCCCGTGCTTCGGGCGAACTCCACGCTCGGCTCTCGGGGTCTTGTTCGTGAAATGGCGCCAACTGCTTCTCGATCGCCTGCAAGGCCACGATCAACTGCTGCTTTGCCCCCGCCAACCTCAATAGCTCCGAAATCTCTCCCGCCGCGATCATCCCCGCCTGCCGCAGCCCCAAATCGCGGAGCTGCACCAGGCACTTCCGCCGCTTGAGCATCAATGCCGCCAGGTTGTCCGTGGAAAGATTCGACACGTTTTCGAATTGCTCGTGACCGCATTAAGGCCTGAAAGGCCGCGCTATGACAGCCCAGGGCGCAGCCCTGGGTAACCACACCATGATGATTCCTTAGCCCTGTAAGGGCGCGCTCACATTTGATGAATCGCTAGCGCGCCCTTTCAGGGCTAAGCGTTTTGACTACGCCACGGCCCCAGGGCTTCGCCCTGGGCTACCATAGCGCGGCCTTTCAGGCCTTAAAACATCTTCAAGGTTCACTGCCGTCATTTAACTTTTGACTTACTCACTTACTCACTTGCTCACCTACTCACTTACTCACCTATTCACCTACTCACACATTCACTCCACCTCACCAATTGCTCATCTGATTCAGCAACAATTCCCACTGCTGCCGGTTGAAGTTTGTTGACGCTAAGAAGTCCGTCGTCGGCGGCAGGGATTGCAACACGATCTTGGCCTGGTCGAGCGTCACCCGCGCTTTCACCGGCTGGTTAAGCCGGCGCCAGCAATTGGCCACTTGCACGAAGCTTTCCAGCGCGATTGGGTCGTCGCGATACGACGTGATCACGTTGCCATAGGCCTGCAGCGCCTCGTCGTACCGCTTGAGCTCGAACAGCACGGACCCCTGCATGAGGTAGCAGTTCCGCAATAAGGCCATGTCGAGCTGATTGCCATCGGCATGTCCGCGCAGTGTGATCTTTCGCTGCACGTCTTGATAATACTCGTGGGCCTTGTTCAAGTGCTCGGTCAGCAGCGTTCGCGCCGCCTGCCGTTCGTTTTCGCTTTTGGGATCCTGCAGCCGTTTGTTGTAGACCTCGGCGGCGGCGTGATATGCCCGCGCGATCGTGTATCGCGCCATCAGCGCTGAATCGTGGTCCTTGTACCGCTCGACGGCCTCTTCCAGCTTGTCGATCGCTTCCTCATACCGGCCCGTCTCGTACAGCAGCTCGCCCAGCGCGAACAGCGAGTCCCGCCACTCGGCGCTCGCCGGGGTGAGCATGTCGCCCACCAGGTTGGTGAGCAGAAGCTGCTCGGCCTTGTCCATTTGGCCGCTTTGCTGGTAAGCCCGCGCTCCTTCCAGCCGCGCCTGGTGGATCACCGGATCGCTCGGATACATGTCGATGCACTCCTCCAGCGCATCGACCGACTTGGCAAAGTCGCCGCTGGCGAGATACGCCTGGCCGAGCCGCAGGAGCGCCATGGCGTTCCGCCGCCGCGCTTCGTGGTGCAAGTACTCGCCGTAAACCCGCGCCGCTTGCGTGTAGCTTTGACCGCGGAAGTAGCATTCCGCGGAGGTCCACAAATCATCGGCAAATTGCCGCGTGGCAAACCGCAGCCGCGCGAGTTGCTCGTAGGCCAATCCGGCTGAGCGCAACTGAAAACGGCCTTCCTTCTGGGCCGCGATGTCCGCCGGCGTGATTCCTTGATGGGCATCCTCGAGCCGCCACTCGCCCCATTGCAGGTGAGTCTTAGCCCGCAAGTCGGCACAACTCGGGCGCCCGAACACTGGCTCGAACAAATCCACCAACGACAGCGCCTGGGGAAACAGCTTTTCATCCAGGCACTGCTGATAAACCATCGTCAGACGCCGCCGCACGTCGGACATCGGGAACAGCGTGTCGTCGTACGTCGCCTGGTCGCCGATCTCGCGCAACACATAGCGATATCCGAACAGCGCCTTCTCGATCTGCCCCTCGCGGCGGTAGTAATCCGCCGCAGCGAGCGTCGCCGTCAGGCCTTCGGCGCTATTGGGATAATTCTTGCTGATGCCCTCGTAGGCCTTGAGCGCTTGCGGATGCTCGCCGTTCAGCTCGAAGCGTCGCGCCATCCACAGCTTCGCTTGCCGCGTGAGCGGCCCGTGATCCGGATCGAGGTGTTCGACCTCCTGCAAGTGTTTTTGCGCGTCGGCGAGTTTGGCTTTTCGCTCCGGCGAGCCTTCGTCCAGTTTCTGCGCTTCTTCGATCTCAAGGCGGCCCAGCAACAGCATCCGCGTCGCCGCCACGGCGCTCTTTTCAGGAATCTCCTCTAGCGCTTGCCGCGCTTCGGAATACCGCTGTAAGCCGAGCAGCGCGTTCGCGCTGGTGATGAGCGCCCGATGGCGCTCCTCTGGCTTGAGCGTCGGATCGGCCAGCACTTGGACATTGTGCTGCAGCGCGGCCGCTGGCTTCGGCTCGTCGCCGGCCAAAAGCGCCGTCACCAACAACGCATGAATCTCGCGGGCTGGCTGCTTCGGGTCGCGCAGGGCTTCTTCGAGGGGCGAAATCGCCTCGTTGGCTTGCCCACTCAAGGCGAGGCTGCGGCCGAGCAAATAGGCCGCCCGGCCCTCGCGATCGCCCGGAACACCGAGCGTCCGCGCTTTCTGTAAATACCGGGCGGCGATCTCGTGGATCAACCGCCGCCGATCGGGCGAAACTTCCTGGTCGGCTTCCTGGGCCTTCACCGCTCCCAGCACGAACAGGGCGCCGCCCAAAAGCTCCGGCGCCGCTGGTTGCCGCTGCATTTGCCCGATGATTGACTTGGCGTCTTCAGGCCGGCCTTCGTCGAGGGCTTTAATGGCCAGCTCGATGTTCGCCGGGTCAGCGGATTCCAGGGCGACTTGTCCATAGTAGCTCCACGAGGCGAATACTACTCCCAATAGCGCGAGGCCCAGCACGCTGCAAATAATCATCCGCAGCTTCGTCGCGGTGGCCCAACGCACCACGCCGCCCACAAGATCGGACATGCGCGAACGCCGGCCGCCTGCTT
This sequence comes from Pirellulales bacterium, assembly GCA_025935855.1. GTDB lineage: Bacteria > Planctomycetota > Planctomycetia > Pirellulales > Lacipirellulaceae > Lacipirellula. The sequence goes on from JAICUM010000014.1 coordinate 11,350, forward strand.
CGGGCGTCGCCTGGTCGGCGGGTTTATTCGCGTCGGACATGGTTGCGGTGAAAAGGCTGCCGTCGCGGCTCCGGGCGCCGGCCTGTCGGCGCAGCGAGCCACGAACTTTAGAAAAAAGCCGGCGCCTTGTACCGAAACCCGATCCGCTGTGTCAATCGACATTGCTGCATATGCAGCACGGCAACGATGTTCAAGAATCTAGATGCACGAGTGCCATGCCCGCGGAGGTCCGCCGACGTGGGCATGTCGTATGCTGGTCCACATGCCCACGCGGACGCGGGCATGCCACCCGACGGCGGCGCAAAGAAGGGGCCCGAGTGCCGGGGAGATCCTAAACCGCCGCTCCTGCCATCGCCGGGCAAACCAGCCCCATGATCCAGCGATCCATGTCCGCTAGCATCACAGTCGTCAGCTCGTGCTCGCCAGGATATTGCCGCAGCGCCAGCGAAAAGCCGGCCGCGTGCAACAGCCGCAAGTCAGCCGCCACGCGCGACTGCGGATAATCCTCGCTATCGCGGCAGCTTGCCAACAAGAGCGGCAAGCCGCGCGCGTCCTTCACCCGGCCCAGCGGATTGTTTCCGCTCGGCATCGGGCCGCCAAGCGACGCGGCGCCGGCAAACCACTCCGGAAACTGCAGCGCCAATCGCAGCGCCATCGTACCGCCGCTGCCATTGCCGGCGATGAACACGCGCTCTGAATGCACACTAAAGCGCTCCTGGGCGGCCTCAATGCTCTCGCGGGCGCGCTCCGCAGCCTCGTCAACCGCAAGCAGCGACTGGTCCCATCCAAAGCCGCGTTCCAGTCCAGCAACGGAAGCCGTGCCGCGGGCTGCCACGCCGACATAATTCCGCACGCTCACGTGCGGCATCAGCTGCCGCAGCTCGCGCTCACTACCGCCCTCGCCGTGTAGCCATACCAGCAGCGGGTACGCATAGCCGGCTTCGTAGTGCAGCGGCATGAACAGCGAGTAATGCGACGACGCCCGCTGACGCTGCCGCGCGGCCACGTTGGATTTCGCCGTTAGCGATCCATTGCCGTGACCAAGAAAAGCGTGCGTTGCCGAAAAGCCAGACTGCGGGAACAAAGGCGCCTTGATGCTTTGCAGGCGGTTCATGGTCACTACTGATCGGGGGTTGTTCGTGATGTTCGTACTGCCCGACGCAAGCGCGTTCCGGTCGCCGCCTCGCACGTTTGGAGTTTTTAGACGAGCCGCCGCGGCATGTCAATCGCGGCGAAAATCGGACCAAAACGTGGAATCTGCTAGCGAACGCGGCTGCCCGCATGGAGAGAACGCGATATGTCGATCCAAGATTCCCATTTAGCCCCGACCCCTTCGCGTCCCGCCGCTTGCGGCTTAGCGCCATTCAGCGCCGCAAATTAAACCAGCCCCGCCATCACCTTGACCAGTTCCTTCACGGCGTCAACGCTCTTCTGAAACGCCGCCCGTTCCGTCTGTTCGAGCTTCAGCTCGATGATACGCTCGACGCCGCTGGAGCCCAGCACGACCGGCACGCCCACATAATAGCCGCCGACGCCATACTCCTTGTCGCAGTACGCAGCGCAAGGAATCAGCCGCTTCTTGTCGCGGACGATGGCCTCGACCATTTGCGCCGTCGCCGCGGCCGGAGCGTAATAAGCGCTACCGGTTTTCAGCAAGCCGACAATCTCGGCGCCGCCCTTCGCCGTGCGGTCGATGATTTCCTTGAGCCGCTCCGGCTTGATCAGCTGCGTCACCGGGATGCCGCCGACGCTCGTGCAGCTTGGCAGCGGCACCATCGTGTCGCCGTGTCCGCCCATGAGCAGTGCCGAAATATCCTCGACGCTCACGCCTAGTTCCATCGCCAAGAAGGTTCGATAGCGGGCCGTATCCAGCACACCGGCCTGGCCCAGCACTCGTTGCGGCGGGACTCCTGTCACCTGTTGCGCTCGCTGGACCATCGCGTCCAGCGGATTCGACACAACGATGACCACCGCCTTCGGGCTGCTCACCTTTATTTCATTGCAGACCGCCGTCATGATCTTGGCGTTCGTGCCGAGCAAATCGTCGCGGCTCATCCCCGGCTTGCGGGGAATGCCCGCCGTGATCACCACGACATCGCTGTCTTTGGTCTCCGCGTAGCCGGTCGTGCCGACAACGTTCGAATCGAAGCCCATGATGGGGCTGGACTGCCGGAGGTCGAGCGCCTTGCCCTTAGGCATGTCCTCCGTCTGGGGGATATCCACCAACACAATGTCGCCCAGCTCCATCGACGCGCACCAATGCGCAGTCGTCGCCCCCACGTTTCCCGCCCCCACGATCGTGATCTTCGCCCGACGCATAGCAATTCCCCCAGAATCTCCAGTTTGAACCGCGCGCAAACTCGCCGCGCTGCGCTTCAGAGTATCGCGCCCCCTCCAAACCACCGCAAGGGCGCAAACCGTTGAGACAAGCCTACGTATTAACGCGGTAACGTTTGGCCGCGACCCGCTAGGGGAGCGCGTCGCCTACCGCGTCACCACCCCACGCTCCAGCACCGCATACCGCTCCAGCGCCGCCCTCAGTGACTGTGCCATCACCGGCGCCGCCTGCCAGCCGGTGAGCCGGCCGAGCGACATCCCCGCCGGCGAAATCAGCTCGACGGTCGGATAGCCCTTCACCTGCAATTGCCGGCAAACTTGCGGCTCCTCGTCGGCATCCACCATCACACACACGAACTGCGATGCCAGTTGCGCGACCGTCGCGTCGGAAAACGTCGTCGCCTCCATCCGCTTGCAATACGTGCACCACGACGCCGTGAAAAACACCAGGCACGGCTGCCCGCGCTCAGCCGCCACGCGCCGGCCAAGCTCCCACCCTTTCACAAACTTAATCGAGCCGCGTTCGGCCACCATCGTCGCATCGAGCTTGGTGCGCAGCATTCCCGCCGCCGCCGGCTGGCTCACATCTTCGCAGCCGCCCAGACACGCAAGCGAGACGCCAATCAGAACTGCGGCAGCGCCAACTCGTTTCAACACGGCAAGAGATCCAAGAGGGCAGGGTGGAACACAACCTTCCCCCTTTCATCGCAAGCACCGCTATCGCCGCTTGAACCTTGCGCGGACCAATCCACTTATTACGGTCCTACCTTCCGGCTCCCTCCCCCTTGTGGGGAGGGCTGGGGAGGGGGCCCGAAGCTGGTACACGCTGCTGATCACCCCTCCCTAGTGCTGTCGAACGGACTACCGCACTGCGCACGGGCGACTTCGGGTCGCCCATGCTCGTTTGGTCCCATCCCCATCAAGGGGCGGGAATCGGAAGTTGTTTAGTGCTTAGCTCTAGACACCCGCCGGCCCTTTTCTTACAAACTCGCCCCCTCTTCAAACGCGCTGCATTCACAGCACAGAGACTTTTCGTCCCATCGGAGGCCACGGATGGCTTCAGGTCCCCTGGCGTCGCCACTGTCGGCAGACTGGGTACGCCGCGGCCAAGATCTGATTCTCCCCATCGCCATCATCGCCAGCGTGCTGGTGATCTTGGTGCCGCTTCCGCCTGCGCTGATGGACATCCTGCTCGCCGGCAACATCACCATTTCGGTGTTGGTGCTGTTGACGACGATCTACGTCCGCACGCCGCTGGAGTTCAGCATCTTTCCCACCGTGCTGCTCGCCACTACGCTCGCCCGGCTCGTGCTGAACATCGCCACCACGCGGCTCATCCTCACCCACGCCGCCACGCAAAAAGAAGCCGCGGCCGGCGGCGTCATCACCGCGTTTGCCGACTTCGTCGCCGGCGAAGGCAACATCGTCGTCGGTCTGATCATCTTCGTGATTATCATCGTGATTCAGTTCGTGGTGATCACCAAAGGCGCCACGCGCATCTCGGAAGTGGCCGCCCGCTTCGCCTTGGACGGAATGCCTGGCAAGCAGATGGCCATCGACGCCGACCTGAACGCCGGCATCATCGATGAGCGCGAAGCACAACGCCGCCGCGAGGAAATCACCCAGCAGGCCGACTTCTACGGCGCCATGGACGGCGCCAGCAAGTTCGTCCGCGGCGACGCCATCGCGGGCATCCTGATCACGATCATCAACATCCTCGGCGGACTCACCATCGGCGTTGCTGAATACGGCCTGCCGTTCAGCGAGGCCGCCAAGCTGTTCACCCGGATGACAATCGGCGACGGCCTGGTGAGCCAGGTGCCCGCGTTCCTCATCTCGCTGGCGGCGGGCTTGCTCGTCACCCGCAGCACGCAGAAGTCGAACCTGCCGCAGTTGTTCCTGACGCAGCTTTTTTCTCGTCCGCAGGCGCTCGCCGTCACCGGCGCCTTTCTCGCAGTCCTGGTGACTACCGACTTGCCGCGCACGCCGCTCTTGATGCTCGGCGCCGGTTGCATCGGCATGGCTCGCATGATGACGCAGAACCAGGCCAAGCTGCAGCAGGCGAACGAGAAAACCGCCAATGCCCCCAAGCCCGCCGCCGAAGAGCGGATCGAAGATTACCTCACGATCGATCCGATGGAGATCGAAGTCGGCGTTGCGCTCATTCGCCTCGCCGACCCGAAGCGCGGCGGCGATTTGCTGGAGCGCATCCAGCGTGTGCGCCAAAGCGTCGCCGGCGAAATCGGCATCATCATGCCGAAGGTCCGCATCCGCGACAACATGCGGCTCCAGCCGAACGAGTACCGCATCAAAATCGCCGACATGCCGGTCGCCCACGACCAGGTCGAGCCCGGCATGCTGCTAGCCATCGACTCCGGCCTCACCAGCGGCCCTATCGATGGCATCCCAACCAAAGATCCCGCCTTCGGCGCGGACGCCAAATGGATTCAGGTCGGCCGCAAGGACGAAGCGGAGATGCTCGGCTACACGGTCGTCGAGCCCGGCGCCGTGGTCGCCACGCACATGACGGAAGTGTGCCGCCGCCACGCCGACGAAATCCTCACGCGTGACGCCACGAAGCACCTTATCGACGAGCTAAAAGCCACGCACCCCACCGTCGTCGGCGAGCTCATCCCCGGCGTGATGTCGCTGGCCGAAGTGCAGTCGGTGCTCCACCTGCTGCTCCGCGAGCAAGTTCCCATTCGCAATCTCGGCTCGATCCTCGAAACGCTTGGCGACTACGGCCCGCGCACCAAGGACCCGATTCTGCTGGCCGAATACGTCCGCCACCGCCTGGCCCGCCAAATCTGCACACGCTACCGCAACGCCGAGGGCAAGCTGCACGTCGTGGCCGTCGATCCGACGATGGAGGAACGCATCCGCGCGGGCTTCGACCACAACGAGCGCGGCCTATTTATCCGCATGAGCCCGCAAGCCGTCGAGCACACTTGCCAGCAACTCGGCAAAGAGCTGCAAAAGCTGACCGCCGCCGGCCACCAGCCGATCGTGCTCGTCAGCCCGCAAATCCGCGCCGCCCTGAAACAAATCACGGAAAACCACATGCCCCAACTCGTGGTCCTCAGCTTCAACGAAGTCACCCGCGACACGCAGGTCATGACCTTAGGCCTCGCCACCGACACCTAACCGTCAACATGTAGCCGTTCAGCCGCGACCCGTTAGAGGAGCGCGTCAACCCGTAAGAATCCGCCCAATCCGCGTTCGTCCGCGTGCCATTCTTTCCACTACTGACGACTGGCGACTGCCCCCTGGTCCCTGCTATGCAAATCAAAACCTTCCGCGCCAAAACGATGCCGCAGGCCCTCGACCTCGTGCGCCAAGAACTCGGCCCCGAGGCCCTGGTCCTCCACACCCGCGAACGCCACGGCAGCCTGCTAGGACGAGTCTTCATCGGCCGCTCCTACGAAATCGCCGCCACCCCCGGCCGCGACGAGAATCCCCCTCCCGCGAAGGTCGAAGAGGGGCCGCGGCGCCGAGGGGCTAGGGAAGGGATTCACAAAGCATCCATCCGCCGCGAATCAGCACGCACAAGTGAACTTTATACTGAGAAAGCTCCGGTCCCCTCCCCTCGATGGAGATGGGACCAAACGAGCACGGGCGACCCAACGTCGCCCGAGCGCAGTGCGGTAGGCCGTGCGATAGCACCAGGGAGGGGTGAAAATTCAGGTACAAGCGTCGGCTTAGAACTAAGCCCCCCCAATCACCACTCCGAAATCCACAATCCCCAATCCTTCCAATCCCTCATCGAAAAACTCCGCGCCCGCCAAACCCAGACCCCTGCCCACGACATCCCCCCCGCTCTCTTCAACCTCTATACCGACCTCATCGAATCCGACATCGACGAATCCACCGCGCGCGAACTGCTCGACAGTCTCCGCCGCAATCCATCGCTCGACCTGAACGACCCGCGCGCCGCGCGTGCTTACCTCGCGCACACGCTCGAACAAGAACTTCGCGTCGCCGGCCCCATCCGCCTCACGCCCGGCACAGCCCGCGTTGTCGCGCTCGTCGGCCCCACCGGCGTCGGCAAGACGACGACCATCGCCAAGCTCGCCGCGAATTTCCGCCTGCGCGACAACCGCCGCGTCGGGCTGATCACCGTCGATACGTACCGCATCGCCGCCGTCGAGCAGCTTCGCACGTACGCCGAGATCATCGACCTGCCGATGGAAGTCGTCAGCACGCCGCGCGAAATGCGGGCCGCCGTCCAAAAGATGCGCGACTTCGACCTGGTGCTCATGGACACCGCCGGCCGCTCTCCCCGCGACGAGGTGCGCATCCGCGAGCTCCGCGCGATGCTCGTCGAAGCCGAGCCGCACGAAGTCCACCTGGTCCTCAGCGCGGCTGCATCAGCGCGCAGCCTTGCCGCCGCCGCCGAAAAGTTCGCCCCCGTCGGCGTCACGTCGCTGCTCATCACGAAGCTCGACGAAGCCACCGCGCTGGGCAACCTGCTTACCCTGGCTCGCCAATGCCAGCTCCCCTTCAGCTACCTCACCGACGGCCAAAACGTTCCCGACGATATTGCCGTGGCGGAGCCAAAGCCCCTCGCCCAAATGATCCTCAACGCAACCGCGTCAATTTAAATACTGGCCCCTGCCCCCTGACCACTGTCCCCCCCATGCACGACCAGGCCGACCAACTCCGCAAGCTCGTCCGCGCGACGCTCCAGGCGGACCCCGCGCTCGCGCCCGGCGGCCCAGTCATCGCGCTCAGCGGAGCCCAACCCCAGGCCGGCGTCACCATCGCCGCTTGCGGCTTAGCGAGCGAACTGGCCCGCCTCGGCAAACAAGTCCTCCTCATCGACGCGAACCTGCAAACCCCCGCCGCCGCACGCCTGCTCCAATCACGAACGCTCACCCGCAACTCCACGCCCCCCAATAGCCCCGACCTAGCTAGGTCGGGGCTAGGCCCGACGCTTGACGATGTGCTGAGCGGCAAGCGCCGCGCTACGGAAGTCCTCCTCCCGACCGCCGATCCACACCTCCGCTTACTGCCCGGCATCCCGCCAGGCGCTACTCCGCCGCTCGATCGAGCGGCCTTCGGCCGCTTCACCGCCGAGCTCGCCGCCCTCAGCCGCGACGCCGACGTCATCCTCCTCGATTGCGGCCACGGCATGAACGCCTGGATCGACCGACTCTGGCAACTCGCGCGGGAAGTTCTCCTCGTTACGCCGCCCAACCCGCAAGGCCTCCTCGACAGCTACGCCGCAGTCAAACTGGCGCAACACCACCGCCTCCACGGCAAACTCCGCCTGCTCGTCAACCGCACAATCGACGAATCGGAAGCCGCCCCACTCGCCCGGCGCTTCGACGCCACCTGCGAAAAGTTCCTCTCCCTCTCTCCCAAACCACACACAGCGCTCCCGGCCATCACCCGCAGTGAAGAGCCCCTGCAGCGAGCCCTCCGCCTCCTCGCTGCCGACCTCACCTGCGACCTCCGCGTCACCGCCCTGCGGCTCCTAGCCCCCAGCGCCCAAAGAACGCCAGCAACGCATTCAATCCAATCCAAAGAAGGCCTCTCGCAGAGGCGCTGAGGCGCAACGAACATTAAAGGAAGAAATACAACATGAGGTAACAGAGGAAACAGAGAAAAACGGAACGGGTTCCCTACATTACTTCTCTGTTTCCTCCGTTCCCTCCTGTTCATGTATTTCATTCGCGCCCATTCGCGCGATTCGCGGCAAAAAAAATCTGCTCCAAAACTCAACTCCGCCCCAGCTCATGCCGATAACACAAGACAGTCGTCCCGGCTGCTCATCCCTGTCAAACTGGCGCGATTGCACCAGCTTTAACGCCGAACAGGAGCTTTTCGAGTGGCCCGCCAGTACGCTGCCATCATGGCCTCCCTGGGCATGACGCTCGTCCTGATGCGGGCCTTACGCAATGGTGGAGCCTTCGAGGCCGCGGTCGTTTCAGCAATGGTCTGGATGGCCACCCTCGGCGCCATCGGTTACGTCGCGGCAACCATCGCCCGCAGCGTAATCGACGAATCCGTCCGCCAACGCCTCGAAGACGAGCTAGCCAACCAACCAAATCCAATCTCAAACACAACAACGTAAAAGAGACCGCCGCGAATCACGCCAATCGATGCGAATGATCTTCAATCACGATCGAACTTATCGCGCCTATTCGCGTGATTCGCGGCAAAAAAGAACTAAACCGAGAACGGACTCTCGAACCAAATAACGCCGCCAACTCCAGAAAGCCGCGACCGGTGGTCGCGGTCCTCAGCCGCGGGTCAACGACCGCCGGCGCGGAGCCAAGCGGCAACCCATCACGGAGGATGGTCATGCCCACAGCGATGATGCTCGCCGCCAAGAAGTGCTCCCCCGAGGATATTGCGGACATCTGGGACCAGTTCAAAAAAGACCCCGGCCGCAAGGACCTGCGTAACCGGCTCATCGAACACTACCTGCCGCTCGTCAAATACAACGGCGAGCGCATCTGGCAGCGCCTGCCCGACGGAGTCGAACTCGACGACCTCATCTCCGCTGGCGTCTTCGGCCTCATGGACGCCATCAACGCCTTCGACATGGGCCGCGGCGTCAAGTTCGAAACCTACTGCGTGCCGCGAATCCGCGGCGCCATGCTCGACGAGCTCCGCAGCATGGACTGGGTGCCGCGCCTGGTGCGGTCGAAAGCCAGCAAGCTCAACGAAAGCCTCAAAACGCTCGAAGCCGCCCTCGGCCGCACGCCCAATGAAAACGAGCTGGCCGAGCACATGGGCGTCTCCGTCCAGGAAATGGAAAAGCTCATCGCCGACGCGAGCGCCGTAAACCTCATCAGCCTGAACAAGAAGTGGTACGAGACCGACAGCTACAAGGACGTCCGCGAGATCGACATCCTGGAGGACAAAAAGGGCGAGGACCCCACGCGCCGCATCCAGAAGTCCGACCTCATGCGGCTCGTCACCAAGGGCCTCAACCGCAACGAACGGCTGATCATCATCCTCTACTACTACGAGGAGATGACGATGAAAGAAATCGGCGCCACGCTCGACCTCAGCGAAAGCCGCGTCAGCCAAATGCACAGCGCGATCGTCTCCCGCCTGCAAGGCCAGCTCGGAAGACGCCGCCCCGAATTCGGCACCTAACGTAGCCGAGTCTCTCCGAGACTCGAACCGCCGGTTTCGGAG
>JAICUM010000420.1 GCA_025935855.1 Pirellulales bacterium
GAACCCTGAACCCTGAACCCTGAACCCTCCCACGTGGCAGAAAACCTACGCATTGGCGTTCCCAGCAAGGGCCGGCTGGCTGAAATCTCTAGCGAGCTGCTTTCCGCGGCTGGGCTTAGCTTCCGGCGGCAGGAACGCAGCTTGTTCGCGCGGGTGCGCGACATGCCGATTGACGTTACGTTTCTGCGGACGGATGACATCCCCGTGCTGTGTGCCGAGGGCGCCATCGATCTTGGCATCACGGGCAGCGATCTGGTGACCGAAAGCGGCGCCGTGGTGACCACCAGGCTGAAGCTTGGCGTCGGCAACTGCCGGCTTGCACTTTGCATCCCCGAGGACAGCCCGGTCAAACGGCCGGCCGACCTCGACGGCAAACGCATCGCCACGAGCTTTCCGCACATCACCACCGGCTTCCTGGCCCAGCACCGCGCGACGCCGCACATCGTGGACCTCACCGGCTCGGTCGAAGTGATGATCGCCCTGGGAGTTGCGGATGCAATCGTGGATCTAGTGGAAACCGGAAGCACGCTCGCGGCGAACCGGCTGCATGTTCTGGCGGAGCTCGGCCGTTACGAATCGGTGCTCATCCAGAACCCGGCGACGCCGCACGGCCATGTCGCCGATCGGGTGACCCGCCGGCTCGAAGGCGTGGTGATCGCTCGCGCCTGGTCGCTCCTGGAGTACAACGTCCCGGAAGATAAGCTCTCAGAGGCGGAGCAGATCTCGCCGGGGTACAACTCGCCGACGATCAACCGGCTGGAGCAGCCGGGCTGGTACAGCGTGCGGGCCATGGTGAAGCGCAGCGAAGTGATTGACATCATGGAGCGCCTGGAGCAACTCGGCGCCACCGCAATTCTGGAGACGGCGATTAATAATTGCCGACTCTAGTCGTCGCGCACCGGCCGGCCGTTGGCTGGCGGCTAAATAACACTGCTGGCGCCGGGTGGCCGCTTCTCTTGCATGCACTCGGCGTAAAACACTACACTCCCATCCCTTATCTCTTCTCCCTCGCCTGCTCAGCTTCATGCGCTTCGCCGCGATTCTTTTCTGCTGCGCTCAGCTCGCTCTCGCGGGCTGTACGACGGTCATGAAGATGGCCGCGCCGTCGAACTTGCGCAACTGGGAACCGGACCAAGCCGTGCTGCCCTACGCCGAGTTTCATGGCGCCAAAATCGTCGCCCACAATGTGCGCTACTGCCGGTATTTCGACGAGGATGATTTCGTCGTCGAATACGAGGACCGCACGTACAACCTGAGCGACCTGCGCGGCGTCGATTTTTTCATGATCCCGTTCAAGGACACGCCGCGTCTGGCGCACACGATGATCAGCTTCGAGTTCCAGCCGACGGAGGGGCCGCCGCAGTACTTGGCCGTCAGCATTGAGATCCGTAAGGAGAAAGGCGAGACCTACGCCGCGTGGAAGGGGAGTGCTCGGCAGTATGAACTGATGTACGTGCTGGCCGACGAGCGGGACGTCGTCGAGTTGCGCACCAATCACCGCGGCGAGGACGTGTACCTGTACCACAGCACGGCGACGCCGGAGCAGGCCCAGATGCTGCTGGTGGACGTGCTGGAGCGCACCAACCAGCTTGCCAGCAAGCCGGAGTTTTATGAGACGTTCAGGAACAACTGCACGACGAACTTGGTGGATCACATCAACCGCATCCATCCAGAGCGGCTGAAGTACGACTACCGCGTGCTGCTGCCAGGCTACTCCGACCAACTCGCCTTCGACGAAGGGCTGATCGTGCCGCAGGGAACGTTCGAAGAGACGAAGCTGAAGGCCTATATCAACGGCAAAGCGCTGACGGCGGCGAATCGGGAAAATTTTTCGCAAGTTATTCGTCGATAGGGCGAATGAACTGTCGAGCTTTGTCGCCGCTTCATTTTTGGTGACATAATTCTTAGCCCTTGCGGCGGTTGAACTTAGCGGTTGTTTACGCCGCGCCAAAGCGGTTTTTTCGCGACACAATTCGGTGACTTGGGCGCGCAGCGCGACCGCTGGAGAAGCGGTTCTCTTTTAGCTGGTCGAGTTTCCAAAGAACGATGTGATCGTTTATACACTATTTCCCGCGGTAAGTCCAGATCCGTTTTGGGCCAGCGGTTGGTCAGTTGGTCAGTTGGTCATCTCGCTGAAGCGCGGCGCCGCTCGCGGAGCAATAGGTCTACACTTGCTTGTTTGCCTCGCGGCCATCGAGGACAATTAATCCATGCCACGCCAGATCTCACCTGAACGCAAATCGCTTTACCGCGCCGGCCAAATTGTCGCCGTGGTTGGGCTACTGACGTTCCTGTCTGTGTTCGTCTCCGGCGCCTTGCACTTCGGCGACTTCTCGAATTTCGAAAGCGACGCGCGCTCGATGGGACTGCGGGCCGTCGGCGGCATGCTGCTGATGATGGCCGGCATGGCGATGCTCGTCGTCGGGGCAGCCGGAGCGGCTGGTTCAGGACTGAACCTCGATCCGGAGAAGGCCCGCGGCGATTTAGAGCCATGGGCTCGGCTGCAAGGCGGCCTGACCAAGGCTTCGCTGGAGGAAATGGGCGTCGATATTCCCAAAATCACCGAGGCGCTGGCCGGCAAGCGGACAGAGACCGGCGAGACGTTTGAAGAACGGCTCCGGGGACTACATGCCCTGTACAAGGACGGCATTCTGAGCGAGGAAGAGTACCGCCGCGAGAAGCACGATTTGCTTGATCAAGAGTAGGCGCGCGACTATTCAAAAATCTTCGCCACCGGCAGCTCAAAGTCACCGAGCAAGTCGGGGAACCGCAAGACAGCTTCTCGCGTCAGTGACTGAACCGGCCGTTCGGCATGGTGGACCGCCCCGGTTTCAGTTTCAGGATCGACAACCCAAACAGTTCGTACGCCAACTTTGAGATACTCGGCGACCTTTTCGTGAATCTTAGACCAGCGGTCGTCGCGTGACTTCACCTCAAAAACAAGCTCCGGCGGCTTGGGGGCGTACATTCGCGGATCAGTGCCCTTGGGGACGATCGCGTAGCTATAGAAGGCCACGTCCGCGCCACGAACCGTATCCGGGTTGCGCTGCGTGATGACACCGGAATCATTCGAAAGGATATGGCCGAGATCATTCAAGTCCACATAGTAGCCGAGGAGTCTAGCAATTTTGGCACAAATCCGACCATGTCGAAACGACGGCATGTTCATGTACACGATCTCCCCGCGGACCAGCTCATGGTGGCCGTCCAGATCAGGCAAGGTCGCGTATTGCTCGGCAGTTAGCAGCGATTGAACGGTGGCCATGGGAATTCCTCAATTCAAGCGGACCTGGCTTAAGTATAGCAGCGGCATGGGAATGTGCTTGGCGCCTCGGGAGCCCGGCGACGGGGACTCCGCGGCTCACGGCCGACAAGGACTTCCCAGTTTCGCGCGACTAATGCTATCGACGGCGGCGCGGCTTCTCTTATCATCTACTCATTGCCTGCGATTTGAAGCTTGCACCCGGCGAATTCGGCACACGGTTCGCGAGGATGGCGGCGATTATTTGACGCCGTGCCTGGGCGGAGGGATGATCGAGATCGCCAAGGATCGTCGGGCTACCGCTGCGTGCGTCATGCGGTATGCTGTTGAAATCTGAGGTCGTCGTCTGATTAACCTGCGTGCCAATGAATTGACCACAATTGGAAGGAGCTCCCGCGATGAAGAGAGCATTCATTCTTAGCTTGATCTGCGCGCCGCTGGCCTTCACGGCCGGCCTCACGCATGCCGCCGGCATGCAGGCCATCGTGGGCGGGCAAACGACGGTGCAACTCGATCCAACGCTGCTGAGCGGCGCCGGACTGACGATTTCCAGCTATTCTCCGGAAGTGATCATCCCCGGCATTCTGATGGATTCGATCGCGTTGCCGATCAATTCGCCTTCCGCGGCGATTCGGCCCACGACCTTTACATTCGATCAGGCGACGTTCCCGGCGCCGGGCAGCTTCTCGGGCGAGATCAACCACAGCGGCAGCGTGTTCTTCAATAGCGACACGCTGCAAGTTGGCGACATCACGCTGGCCTTCGATGCGGCTCGCGTGGGAACGCTCAGCGGACAGGCGAGCGGCTTCTATGCCAAGAGCAATGCGGGCATCACGGGCATCCTGTTTGATTTGACCGTGCCGACTGTGGTCACCGAGCCGGGCGGCGTGAAGGCGACGGCCGACCTGTTGATTTCGCCGGAGTTCGGACAGACGCTCGTTGACATGAACGTGACGACCTTCAATTTGCGCGGCTTCTCCGTCGGCGTGACGCGCGTGCAGGGAAATGTGCCGGAGCCGGCGGGCGTGGCGCTCGCGCTGAGCGCCCTGACGTTGGTTGGCATCGGCCGGCGGCGCAGGTAGCAACACAGCAAGGTGGAGCCCGCAGCGCAAGCAAGGGCCTCTCCATATCGTTGATTGGTCTGCACGCCCTTGCTGGCGCTGCGGGCTTCTCGCGCGATTCACTCGCCGATGATTTTTACGAGCACGCGTTTGCGGCGGTTGCCGTCGAATTCGTAGTAGAAAATGTGCTCCCAGGGGCCGAGGTGGAGCTGGCCGTCGGTGATGGCGACGACCAC
>JAICUM010000800.1 GCA_025935855.1 Pirellulales bacterium
CGCAACAGCATAGTTGTCGATGAAACTGCCATTGGCCTGGCCGAGGAAGTCGTCGATCGTCCCATCGCTATTGCGCCAGAGAATGTCCGTCCGCCCATCGCCGTTGAAGTCGCCCGAACCGGCCACCTGCCAGCTGGTGCCTGCGGCTCCGTTCGCGGCATTGGCGTAATTGTCGACGAACGTGCCGTCGGCCTGGCCCAGCCAGTCACTGATGACGCCGCTGTCGTTGCGCCACAGAATGTCGTCCTTGCCGTCGCCGTTGAAGTCGCCGGTGCCCGCCACCTTCCAAGCTGAACCGGGATTGGTCGCGAGGACGTTGCCAACGAACCCTCCGTTCGATTGGCCCAGGAACTCGTTCAGCGTGCCGCTGTCGCTTTGCCAGAGAATGTCGGAGAGGCCGTCGCCGTTGAAATCGCCTGTGCCGACAATGTGCCAGTCGGCGCCAGCGTTGAGAACGAAGTTTGGATTACCCACGAACGAGCGCGCTCGAAACCCGACGTTGCAACCGCACCCTCGCGTGGTTAGCTCCTCGCCGGGGGGACAAATGACAAGAAATCAAATCATTGCGAGCGCTCTGGTGCTCTGTCTGTCGCTGGAAGCCTGCTCGTCGAGGCCGCGCGAGTTCACGCCTCAGCTGGCAATCGCGCCAGCCGCTCAGTCTCAATTCGATGCGGCTTACACCCAATGCCGTGAGCTGCTCGTCACCGGCAAGTTGGACGCAAACGGCAGGAGCTCGTCGGTGGCAGCCGGCGCGGGAGCGGGCGCCGGGACGGCCGCAGTTGGCGGCGCGGCCGCGGCGGCCGCGGGGGGCTGGGGCGGCGTAGCACTTGCAAGCGCCACCATCGTCCTGCTGCCGTTCGCCGTGGTTGGCGGCGCATGGGGAATGTCGCGCATGAAGCGAACGAGGAAGGAGCGAGCGATCAAGACCGCCCTTCAGGGCTGCCTGAAAGAGCGCGGGTATGAAGTTGCAGGCTGGGAAAAGGCGCCGAAGGCGCGCGGCCACAAATTAGCGAGCGAGTGACTCGAGCGGCTTGACCCACGGTGGGCGGAGGCACATCG
This sequence comes from Pirellulales bacterium, assembly GCA_025935855.1. Lineage (GTDB taxonomy): Bacteria > Planctomycetota > Planctomycetia > Pirellulales > Lacipirellulaceae > Lacipirellula. Next base: position 1,060 of record JAICUM010000800.1, read on the forward strand.
CCGGAGCGGAACCGACATGGACGCGTTGACATCCTTATCGCCGTCGCAAGTCCTCGCCGACGCATTGGTATGGGACAATCACGGCTGCATGCCGCTGCGGCCGTCGGACGGGCGGTTCTTGCCTCAAATCGAGCGCTACCGCGACGCGGGCGCGGACGTCGTGTGCCTCAACATCGGTTACGGCGACATCGACCTTGCGAGCCATGTGCGGATGCTCGCCAGCTTTCGCCGCTGGTTTTCGGCTCGTCCCGACCGCTACGTCCTCGCGCACAGCCTTGCCGACATCGACCGGGCGCGGCGGGAGAAGAAGCTCGCGATCCTGTTCGACATCGAGGGCATGGGGCCGCTCGACGACGGCGACGACGGCATGGTCCAGCTCTTCTACGACCTCGGCGTCAAGTGGATGCTGGTCGCCTACAACCGCAACTCGGCGGCGGGCGGCGGATGCGCGGACGAGGACCGCGGGCTGACTGAGTACGGGCGCAGGCTTCTCGCAGAGATGAAGCGGGTGGGGATGGTCGTCTGCTGCTCGCACACCGGTCACCGAACCGCGCTCGACGTGATGGACCATGCGGATAACCCGGTGATCTTCTCGCATTCGAACGCC
>JAICUM010000600.1 GCA_025935855.1 Pirellulales bacterium
AATGAACACAGTGGCGTCATGCAGTTCCAAACCTGGCGCTTCGGCCCTCATAACGGCTCCGCGGCCGTTGAACCGCACGAACGCGGTTTTGTTCCAGAGCCGCAGCCGCGGCCGCATGGCAGCGTCGGGCTGAACAAAGTCATGCTTGGCGCCGGATCCGTCGAGCCACTTGTCCAGCGGCGACATGTCCGCGACCGGCGGCTGAGCGAGCTTTTCTCGCGCGGCGGGCTGAACCGACGCATCCAACCAGGCGACGAGGCCGTTTTGAACGGACAGTTTGGCGTCGGCCCACGGCTCGACGCCGGCTGTTGACGCGGCCGCTTGCAACAGGAACGCCCAGGCCAGCGAAAACGCAAAAAAGAATCTACGCATCGTCGAGCTCCGTGATGGGCGGCTTCGCACCATGGGCAGTCGGCCGCCCGTGGCGGTCTTAATGATAGGCTCAGACGGTGCTGCTTGCACGCGGCTGTCGATCGCTTTAAGACGCAAAGTTGCAGCGTCTGCAACGGATGTCGAAGGTTTGCCGGCGCGTCGATCCGCTTCGTTGCTAATTCGCTCTATGTCCAGGGCTCCAAATTTTGCAGAATAGTCGCCCTTCCATGAGGGCGCCCGAATTTGAGCCGCACGAAGCCGCTGATTGATTACGCCGCTTATCTGGCGGTGCGCATCGCCGTGTGCGTGCTGCAGGCGCTGTCGCTGGAAACTTGCCAGGCGGGGTCGCGGCGGCTTGCCAAGCTGCTGTGGCACACCTTGCGAATTCGTCGCGCGGTGGTCCGGCAGAATCTGCACACAGCCTTTCCGGACCTTTCACCTGAGGAGCAGGAAGCGATTGCGCTGGCGATGTGGGAGCATCTGCTGCTGATGGTGGCGGAGATCGCACATGCGCCGCGCAAAATTCATCGCGGCAATTGGCGCGATCATTTGTGCCTGCCGCAGATGAAAATGATGGCCCGGCGGCTGCTCGACCGCCGGCCGGTGGTCATCATCTCGGGGCACCTTGGCAATTTCGAGATGGGCGGCTACCTGCTGGGGCTGCACGGCTTTCCGACTCACACGATTGCGCGGACGCTCGACAATCCGTATTTGGAACGCTGGATTACCAAGTTCCGCGGCGCGACTGGGCAGTTCATGCTGCCCAAGGAGGGAAGCGGGCAGCAGATTGTGGATTTGATGAACGCCGGCGGCACACTCGTGTTGCTGGGCGACCAGCACGCGGGGGAAGGGGCCTGTTGGGTGGATTTTTTTGGGAAGCCGGCTTCGACGCACAAGGCGGTGGCCCTGTTCACGCTCAGTGCGAACGCCCCGACGGCGACGGGCTGCGTGTTCCGCCGCGGTGGTCCGATGCGGTTCGAGATGCGGATTTCGGATGTGATCGATCCGCTGGAGCCGGATTTCGCCTACGGAGCCATTCCGCGGGTTGCGCAGTGGTATACGGGCCAACTCGAAGAGCTGATCCGTGAAGCGCCTGGGCAGTACTGGTGGCTGCATCGGCGGTGGCGGGAGCCGCCCGCACGGCGGCAACGCCGTGCGGCGTAGCGGACGGCTGGCTCAGGTAGTGGCGGCTTCTAGCCGCCACTTGTCGGCTACCGTTAAATGCGACAATCGGCGGCTGGAAGCCGCCGCTACGACGGGGTCGCCTTGCCCCGCGCCTTTCGCGTGACATAATCACGGCTTGCGCTTGAATTCGAGCGGCAGGGTCGGCGGCGGCTTTAGTGACAATTTGCCGGCGTCCCTACGATTCAACGGGATGCCGGCCGAGGTTTTCCGCCGGCGCGCTCAGCTCGAATAGCGCTCATTCGCCGTGTACCATTTCCGCCCCTTTCTAAATACCGATCCGCCGTATCTCGCCTCGATTTGGCGCAGCCAACCGCCGCAGCGCGGGATTCTGCAGCCGGTCTCGGCGCCGCTGTTGGAGTACGGCGTCTTTTCGAAGATGAATTTCGATCGCGAGGGGCTGATCGTCGCCACCCGCGATGAAGTGCCGTACGGGTTCGTTCATGCGGGTTTCGGGCCGAGCGAGGATGGCAACTCGCTGGACACGAGCATGGGCACGACGCATGTGCTCATGGTGCAGAACGACGGCGAGGCGGGCGATGGCTCGTTGGCGAATGAACTGCTGGCGCGCAGTGAAGAGTACCTTCGCGGCCGCGGGGCGAGCGTCATTTACGCCGGCGGCATCAACCCGATGAATTCGTTCTATCTGGGCCTATACGGCGGGAGCGAGATCCCCGGCGTGCTGCAAACCGACGTAGTGCTGCAGAATGCCGCGCTGCATCGGGGCTATCGCGAGATCGACCGCGTGCGGATCATGCAATGCGACTTGGCACGGATTCGTCCACCGGTGTCGCGCGAGCTGCGAGCGATCAAGCGCACGACCCAGCTGGTGGAAAAGGTCGATCCGCCTCCGAAGACGTGGTGGGAGGCGTGCGTGTGGGGCTCTCTACAGCGCGACGTGTTTTCGCTGGTGGATAGATCGCACAACGTCGTCGCCACCGCGTCCTTCTGGGATATGCAGCCGCTGTCGGCTTGTTGGGGGATGTGTACGGCGGGGTTGTTCGACCTGCACGTTGATCCCGCATTTCGCCGTCGCGGCTATGCGAGCTATCTCATTGGGGAGGCAATACGCGTCCTGCGTCGGCGCGGCGTGGCGACCATTGAGGCTCAGACGATGGGCGCGAATGAAGCGGCTTATGCGTTTTACAACAAGCTGGGCTTCACGCAGATTGACCATGGGATGGTGTACCGCAAAGAGAGTGGCACGCCCTGAGGCTTTATTAAGGGCGTGGCAGCAGCCACGAAGAATTTACGCTCGTCGGCTAACCTTGGGGCGTGGCGCCCCACTGGACGCCGATCATTTGGCAGTTGATGCCGGAGCCGATGCCAAGCATCGCGATGCGATCGCCCGTAGTGAAGCGGCCGGCTTCTTCGGCCAGCGCCGTC
>JAICUM010000746.1 GCA_025935855.1 Pirellulales bacterium
AACCTCGAGAAGAGCCGACTTTAGTCCACCTGCCCCCCCGTTTTTCCATTCGGGACAGGTCCCAAAAGTCTGTTGAACCTTCGCAACGCGATTCAATCGTCCCATGTCAATCACCTACAAACAACTCGAAGAAGTCGCCTACGAACTGAATCGCCGCGCCGCCATCGCCGTGCCGCTGGATGCTAAGCAGGCGTTTCAACAGGCCGCCCAGCGTGAAACGCAGCCCGATGCGAAGCGGGCGCTGCTCGCCGTCCTCGATAACGCCGACGTCGCCGTCGCCCAGCAAAGCTCGATGTGCGGCGACACCGGCCTGCCGCGGTTCTACGTGAAGGCCGGCAACAACGTCGAGCTCGAAGGCGGCTTCGTCAGCCTGGAGCGAGCTCTCCGCGCGGCCACCGTCCAAGCCACCAAGGAGGTGCCGCTCCGCTCCAACCGCGTCCACCCGCTCACCCGCCGCAACCCCGGCACGAACGTCGGCGTCATGGCGCCCAGCGTCGATTATCGCTTCGAGCCGGACGGCGACTGGATCGACCTCACCGCCGTCCACAAGGGCGGCCTGTTCGGCAGCGACTACCGCATGCTCTTCCCCGGCGACGGCATTCCCGGGCTCAAGCGGTTCTTCGTTGATACCCTGGTCGCGTTCGGCCATCGCGGCCTCTCCTGCCCGCCGGTGATCATCGGCGTCGGCATCGGCGGCGCGAAGGACCAGTGCGTCACACTCGGCAAGGAAGCGTCCTGCCTGCGGCTCGTGGGCGATCGCCACCCTGACCCGCTCGTGGCGAAGCTCGAGCTGGAGCTCCTTGAGCTCGGCAACCGCACGATGATCGGCATCATGGGCTTCAAGAGCGACACGCCGGTGCTCGACGTCCACTGCGAGATCGCCTACACCCACACCGGCGGCCTGCCGATCGGCATCAGCCAGCTCTGCCACGCCGTGCGCCGCGCGACGGCCCGCATCTACAACGACGGCCGCGTCGAATACCGCGAGGACCCGCAGTGGTTCACCGAATACTACCGCCGCGAAGGCGTGAGCTTCGAACCCGGCGAGCCGCAGCCTTCGACCAAAGGCGGCGAAGGCATGAAGGGCCTCGCCCAAATAGCGCAGCGCTCACCAACCAACGGCTCTCCCAAAACCCAATCCGCAATCCCAAATCCGAAATCCGCAATCCCCGCAGGTTCGGCTCAAAAACCCGCAACGCGCCCCTCCAAGGAGTGGCATCTCAAAGTCCCGCTCAGTGAGAAGGACGTCCGCCAACTCCGCGCCGGCGACGTTGTGTACCTCACCGGCTGCATCTTCACCGCCCGCGACGGCGTCTTCAAATACATGATCGACGAAGGCCACGAGCCGCCGATCGACATTCGCAACCAGTTCAACGTCACCACGCAGTCCTCGCCCGCCGGCGCCGAGGTCGCCCCCGGCAAATACATGGTCAACTCCCTGCAGGCCACCGCCGGCTTCCGCTACGCCCAGTGGATGGACCGGCTGTTCGAGCGCTATGGCGTCCGCGCCGTGTTAAACAAAGGCGGCATGTCGCAGGAAATGTATCAGACCGTGTTCAAGAAGCACGGCGTGGTGTGCCTCTCAACCATGCCCTACGGCATCGGGGCCATCTACGGCAAAGCCGTGAAGGGCGTCCGCGACGTGTACTGGAAGGACATGCTCGGCATGTCCGAGGGCATGTGGCTGCTAGACGTCGAAGAGCTCGGCCCGCTCCTGGTCGATGGCGACAGCGAAGGCAACAGCTACGTCGCCCAGCACGCCGACGAAGTGAACGCCCCGCTCCTGGAAATCTACAAGGAACTGCCCGAATTGATCCTCAAACGCTTCGGCGAAGTCAGCGACCCCACGGAAGAACTCATCAAGTGAGTTTTTCGGCGCAGTTCGGGGCGCCGGGAGGGCGAGGCTCCTGCCGAGCCGTGCAGCGGGTACACGGCGCCGCGGCTCGGCAGGAG
>JAICUM010000590.1 GCA_025935855.1 Pirellulales bacterium
CTGAAGCGAGAGTATCTCCACCTCCTCGGCGACGACTCAGACGCGCATCTCGTCTCCGAAAACGTCATGGAAGCCAGCCACTACCTCTGGCGCTGGCACCAGAAGGGCCGCCTGCAGCTCGACCTCAAGCCGCTCGACATGACCGTCGGCTATCATGCTCCCTGCCACATGAAAGCCCTCGAAGTCGGCACGCCTAGCCTCAACCTGCTCGGCCTCATCCCTGGACTGCGCGTTCGCGCTGTGGAAAAGGGCTGCAGCGGCGCCGCTGGCCTCTACGGCTTCCAGCGAAAGAATTACCGCACCAGCCTCCGCATCGGCCTGCCGCTCATCACTGAGCTCCGCACCGCGGGCTTTCAAGCCGGCGTCACCGAGTGCAGCACCTGCCGCATCCAAATGGAACAAGGCGCCGCGATGCCCACCGTTCACCCCGTAAAACTGCTAGCCCTCGCCTACGGCCTGATGCCCGAGCTGCGCACGCTGCTCAGCAGCCCCGCCGAGGACCTGGTGGTACGATGAACGTCACCGTTAAACTGTTCGCCGCGGCCCGCGAGCTCGCCGGTTCAAGCGAAGTGCATATTGAGCTCGCCCCGGGCGCTGACGTCGCCGAGCTCCGCCAGGCGCTCGCCGAAACGCATCCCGCGCTCGCACCGCTCACCGCCCGTTCCCTGATCGCGCTAAACGCCGAATACGCCGCCGATAACACACCCATCACCGAAGGCAATGACCTCGCCCTCATCCCCCCGGTAAGCGGAGGGTGAGGCCGCTTACGGCTGAGCGCCCCCAAATGATCACCCTCACCACCCACCCCATCGACGCCGCCGCGCTGCTCGCCCAGGCCCAATCCCCCAGCGCAGGCGCCGTCGTACTCTTCCTCGGCATCACCCGTCAATTCACCGCCGGCCGCGAAACCGCCGAGCTCGCGTACGAAGCCTACCGCGACATGGCCGAGCGCGAGCTCGCCAAGCTCGAAGCCGAGGCGCGCCGCCGCTGGCCGCTGGTCGAGTGCCTCATCGTCCACCGCCTCGGCGTCGTGCCACTCGCCGAAGCCAGCGTCGCCATCGCCACGAGCAGTCCCCACCGCCACGCCGCCTTCGACGCCGCCCGCTGGCTCATCGACACGCTCAAACAGTCCGTCCCCATCTGGAAACAAGAACACTACGCCAGCGGCGCCACCGAATGGGTCCATCCCAATCTGAAAAGTACATAGGAAGGAGCACCATCCATCGTTGGCCGGAGGCCAACATCACCGTAGCCTGGGGCAACGCCCCAGGACCGAGACGACATGTCAACCCTTTGGCCGAAGGCCATAATCACCCTCACCCTCAGCAATCTGCTAAGGAGCCCTCAATGCCATCCTCTTTCACCAAGCTTTATGCCCACCTCATCTTCAGCACCAAAAACCGTGCGCTCTTCCTGGATGATTCGATTCGCCCGCGCGTTCATGGCTACCTAGCTACAATTGTGAGAAACCTCGATTCGCCGTATGTCGTCGTGGGCGGCGTCGAAGACCACGTGCATTTGCTCTTCGACATGGGCAAGATGCACGCGCCGGTTGAATTCGTTGAACAACTAAAACGAGAATCATCCAAATTCGTCAAAACGCTCGGTCAAGAATACGCCGATTTTTATTGGCAACGCGGCTATGGCATGTTCTCCGTTAGTCCAACTCAGGTGGATCGCGTCGAACAATATGTTCGTCAACAACAAGAGCACCACCGAGAGCAATTCTTCCAGGACGAATTTAGAGGTTTTCTGAAGCGGTACGATATCGAATTCGACGAACGGTTCATTTGGGATTGATCGGGTGATTATGGCCGTTGGCCAAATGCGTTGATCCGGCAACAATTCCTGGGGCGTTGCCCCAGGCTACGGTGATCTAGGCCTTCGGCCAAAAACACGACGCCTTCGTTCGCGCTAGACCTTTCGCATGAGCATCGCACTGACTACGCAAGACACCACCACCGCGCCGCTCCTCGACCGTTACGGCCGTCGCCACACCAGCCTGCGCCTCAGCGTCACCGACCGCTGCAACATCCGCTGCTTCTACTGCATGCCGGCCGAAGGCGTCGTCTTCCGCCCGCGCGATGAACTCCTCACCTTCGAGGAAATCGAACGCTTCGTCCGCGCCGTCGTCCCACTGGGCGTGAACAAGCTCCGCCTCACCGGCGGTGACCCGCTTGTCCGCGCCGACCTCCCAAAACTCGTCGAGCGCCTGACCCAAATCGAGGGCATCCGCGACATCGCCCTCACCACCAACGGTATGCTCCTCGACCGCCACGCCGCCGCCCTCAAGGCCGCTGGCTTGAGGCGCATCAACATCAGTCTCGACACGCTCCGCGAAGAGGTCTTCCAGCAAATCACCCGCCGCGAAGGCCTCGACCAGGTCCTCGCCGGCATCGCCGCCGCTCAGGAAGCCGGCTTCGAGCAAATCCGCCTCAACGCCGTCGCCATCCGCGGCCTCACCGAGCCCGAGATCATCCCGCTCGCCGAATTCGCCCGCGCGCGAAACCTGGAGCTCCGCTTCATCGAGTTCATGCCGCTGGACGCCGACCATCACTGGTCGAACGACCAATTGCTCACCGGCGCCGAAATTCGCCGCTGCCTCGAACAGCACTTCGGCCCGCTCGTCCCCGCCACGCGCCCGGACGCCAGCCAGCCCGCCGTCGATTTCCGCTTCGCCGACAACCGCGGCGGCATCGGGTTCATCAACCCCGTGAGCGAACCCTTCTGCGGCGACTGCAACCGCCTCCGCCTTACCGCCGAGGGCCAGGTCCGTAACTGCCTCTTCTCCCAAGTCGAATGGGACGCCCGCCGCCTGCTGCGCTCAGGAGCGACCGACGACGAGCTGCGTTCGTTGGTCCGCGAATGCGTTGCGGCCAAAGCGCCCTCCCACGGCATCGGGGCCGAAGGCTTCCACCAGCCCGAACGACCCATGTACCAAATCGGCGGGTAACGCAACGAGAGTGCGTGCCATGCCCACGTCCGCGTGAGCATGCAACCCGGATCAGCGTTTCTCGCCTCCAGCCTTTGAATCC
>JAICUM010000248.1 GCA_025935855.1 Pirellulales bacterium
ACCGCCGGCTCGCCTCGAACAGCACCCGCCGCTCCAGCTCGAAAATCTCCGGGTCCAAATACCACGACGGCGGCAACCCAACCGCCGCAGGTTTCCGCCCACGGGCCAGTGTGCTCGAAGACGACATGGATAAAGGTCTCCACCAAGCAGATACGACCAAACAACATGACGACAACCAGGCGTTAGCCGGCATCCTCCCGATGACGCGCGTGCCATTCCTCATTCGTCATTCGGATTTCGTCATTTCCCTCATTCTTTCACCACCCGTATCGTACCAAGCGTCGGATCGCTCGCGTAGCAGTGCGCCCCGCCCGACAATAGGGCGCGGCACACCTCAACCACCTCCTGCGTCACTTCTTCTCCCGGCATCACCAGCGGAATCCCCGGCGGATAGAACATGATGCTCTCCGCACAAACACGGCCCAGCGACTCACCCAGCGGAACGACCGCTTTCTCACCGAGCGCCGCGTCCCGCGGCGTCATCGCAAGCGGCGGTATCGCCGGTTGTAACAAGTCCTTATCTTCGTTAATTGCCGATGGCTTCACCGCTTGCGGCTTAGCGCTAATCTCCTTCAGGCCCGCCAGGAGCCTCTGCTTCGCCGCGTGATCCTCATTCGGGCTCACGACCAGCACCACGTTAAACCAATCCGAAAGCTCATCCTCCACCTTGTACCGTTCGCGCAGCAACAGTTCCGCGTCGTACCCCGTCCACCCCGCGCCCGCCACGTTGATCACCAGCCGCAGCGGATCGCGCCGATGCCCAGCCAGCCGCGGGTCATCCCCAACATCTAGCACGTGCAACCCCGGCAGCCGATTGATTTCGTCCGTCAACTCGCGCGCCTCGCTGACCGCGTGCGCGAACAGCTTCATCCCTTCCTCGGCCATCCACCGCCGATTCACATCCAGCGAAACAAGCTGCAAATAGTTCGGGCTCGTCGTCTGCAACAAATTGAACGCATCGCGCACCTGCTCCGCGCTGACCGGCGACTCGCGCCCCACGTGTACCTGCGCCGTCCCGACCAGCGAGCCCAACGTCTTATGACAGCTCTGCGCGACTAAATCCGCCCCTTCATCCAGCGCCGGCCGCGGCGCCCTCTCCGGCAAGAACCGAAAGTGCGGCCCATGGGCCTCATCCACCAACAGCGGAATCCCCTGCCGCCGGCACACCGCCGACACGTCATTCAGATCGCGCGCCAGCCCGTAATACGTCGGCCGCGTGAGCAGCACCGCCGCCACGGGTTCTTTCTCGATCGCCGCCGCGATGGTCTCGCCGCTAATGCCCAGCGCGCCGCACTGCGGCAGCACCACTGGCTCAATAAACTTCGGTCGCGCTCCCGATAGCACAAGCGCCGCCGCTACCGACCGATGCACATTTCGCGGCAAGAGAATCGTCCCGCCCGGCGGCACGGCCGCCAGAATCATCGCCGCGATGCCGGTCGTCGCCCCGCCGCCTAAGTAAAACGTCGCCGCCGCCCCGAACAACTCCGCCGCCAGCTCTTGCGCGTCCTTCACGCAGTGCGTCGGATGCAGCAGATTGTCGGTCGCCGTCATCGCCGGCAGGTCGTACTGGAACGTCCGCGCCCCCCACAGTTCGACCAGTTCCGGCGGCGCGAACCGTCCGCTCTTATGCCCCGGCGTATGAAACGCATACGTCCGGCCCGCAATGTAATCGCGCAGCGTTTCGAGGATCGGGGCACGATCTTGGTTGAGCTTCGTATTGCCTCTTGATTCGCCCAAGATTCTTCCGGCTCCCTCCCCCTTGTGGGGAGGGCTGGGGAGGGGTCGTAGTTGGTACACGCTTCATTCACCCCTCCCTAGCCCTCCCCATCAAGGGGAGGGGGACCGGAGAGGCGAGCGTGGGAAAAAGAACAATGGCTGGGGCGGCCTACGCCAACCCCAGCCATTGAATCCAATTCACAAATGTCGGCGACCGAACTTACGCCTTGGCGCCGTTCACGACGTGGCCGTTGGTCTGCCCATTGGCCTTGCCATTCACCTTCGCCTTGCCGTTTCCATTGCCGTTGGCCAGCGTCACCTTGCCGTTGCCATTGGACGCCGCCTTCTTGCCGCGCGAGTACCGCTCGATGCGGATCGGCAGCATCGGCCGCTGCAGGGTCGAGGTCGAAACCCCGTTCCGCATGGCCGCCAGCATGCCGGCCGCCTCGTAGTAGTTCTCGGCGTACTTGAGCTGCCCGGCGCGGAACGGCAGCTCGTTCAGGTCGTTCCGCATCAGGTTCGTGTTGTTGCGAACCGCGATCACCGGAATGCCCTGCTCCACCGCGGCCAGCGTCGGCAAACCCACGCAGCCGTCGGGGATCACCAGGCACGAAATATCCTCGGCCGAGAGCATCGACGGATCGTACGCCCCGGTCGGGTTGGTCACCACGCGCGGCGCACGATTCAGCCCCTTCAGCACGCAGAACAAGTACGTGCTGGAGATGACCTCGGCCGCTTTGCGCGGCTCGACCACGCCCCACCGCTCGGTGCGAATCGCTTCGCTCGACATCGTCGGAGCATGTGCCGTCGGCGCGTTCAGCACAGTGCTCGTGGTGTGCGTGAGCACCGCCTCGACGCCGCCCCACGGGTTCGGGCCGCCCTGGCCGAAGTAGGCCCGGTGCAGCTCGACTGTGTCGATGTGCGGCGTGATCCGCGTGGCCAGCGCCACCGCGTCGTAGCTCGAACGCTTCGACTGCAGGATATCCAGCAGGTTCGCCAGGCCGTTGATGGCGCCGGTCACGCGGCCCGATTCGGCCACGCCCGTCTTCATCTCCAGGCCCTCTTCCAGCACCACCACGTCCTGGATGTCCATGCCCAGGGTCGCGCGGGCGCCTTCGGCGCAGTTGATCGTGTTGTCCACGATGTGCGGCGCCTCGGGACGCTCTTCGGTCACCAGCAGCACCCGGTTCTGCCGGACCTTCTGCAGACCGATCGTGCCCATCATCAGCCGGCAAATGAGCGAACCCTCGACGTACAGGCAGTTGTCCGCTTGCTCGTTGATGTCCGAGGCGTTCACCACGTTCGGGTGCAGCACGAGGTGATCGCACTGCGAAGCGAGCAGCCGGGCCGCAGGCGTGGCGTCGCCCGCATGGCCGCCGATCGCGCAGTCCACGCCCGTCGGAATCAGCATCACCGCGTTGAACGAGCTGGTCCGCTCGGTCTTCCGCTGGCGATAGTCGAACACGCCGGACGGCAGCAGCGATTTTGGGTTGGTGAGCCCGCCGAGGGCTTCCATCTCGCACACATGGCCCAGCCGGTTCTTGCCGACCATCGCCACGCGGATCGGCGCGGCCTTCTTGCCGCAAGCCTCGGCGACGGCCTTCTGCAGCCCGGCCAACGGCGAGCCATTCTTAAGCCAGCCGGGAACGAGAACTTCGGATTCAAAAACTTTCATTTCGAGTGCCTCCTGCGGCAGTCGACCAAGTATGTGCGACAACTTTGTTTAAAAGGTGCTCAGCCTGTCACCTTTGCCCACACGGCTCGCCGGCATGGCGATCGCGGTACGCGGTTTATGGCGTTGCGGAAAGAAACGCGTCGGCCTTGGATAGTTCAGGCCGATGTTGGGCCTCGGGATCATCCCGAGCAAGCGTTGGCGGCGTGTTGTAAAGCCGCCGAGAAAGCTGTGAAACTGCTGGCCTCCGCGCGTGCGGACGGCCGGAAAGAACACAAAACAGCGTGGGGCGGACGACTCAACGACGGAGCCGGCCCCGCCAGCTAAGAGAGCTGAGGGCGTAACGAATCCGCAGGGCAGTCCGATCGATCCAGAGGCGCACCGGGCGAAGTACTCGCTCGGGACGGCGACAAGCGGCGGCGAAGCTGGGGGAGGTTACCGCTGTCAACTCAGGAAGGGCCCTTTCGGTTCAAGAAGGCTTCTTAAGCGTTGCAAACTCGGCGCCTCGCTTGCTGGCAAAAGCCAGAGTGCTGGCGCCTACGAACCAATGTTTTGCAAAGTATCGACTTTCGACAAGACCTGCAATTGCAGATTCAAGGAAATTTTTCCCCGCCCGCGGTTCGGTGGCGACGGGCAACTGAAGCGAAGCGCTGCCGGGAACTTTCAGCCGCTCACTCAACGACCTGCCGGGGCGCCAAGCAACGTCTTTCAAAAAAATTTGAAATCCCGCCGCCGCAGCGGTAAATTACGGGTCGGAACATCTCTCGCCCTTTTTTATGAGGTGAGGCCATGAGGCGATTCAACGCCCATAAAGGCGCCGCGCTCTTCGCGGCGACGCTCGCACTCGGCGCCTGGCTCATTCGAGACGCTTCCTGCGCCACCGTTCCATCAGCCGACCCTAATACGAGCCCGGCAGCCAACCTGGTAGCTGCCGCGGCCTCGTCTGGCGCGGCCGGCAACGAAACCGAACGAGAAAAGTTGTTGGATCAGGCCACTAAGGCCGACCCCGAGTACGCACCCGCCCGCTGGCAGAAAAACCAGATCAAGTTTGACGGCGCCTGGCGAACTCCGGAGGAAATCAGCAAGCTCGTCAATGCCGATCCTCGCTGGAAAGAGTATCGCGAGCTTCGAAAAAACGTTGCCTCGATAGCCGACCATGTGCGGCTCGCCAATTGGTGCCTTCGCCACAATCTCAACGTCGAGGAGCGGCTCCATTGGTCGGTCGTGCTCCTGGCCGATCCAAACAACCTTCAAGCGCGACAGCGGCTCGGCCTGCGCGAATACCACGGCAGCCTCTTTACCCACGACCAGGTCGCCGAGCATGAGCGTCAGCAAAAGAAAGCAAAAGCCAATCTGCAGCGGTATAAGCCGCGTTTCATCGAGTTATGCCGAGAGGCGCGCAGCGAGAGCGCTTCGGCGCGAGCCGCCGCACTAAAGAAAATCCAAGCCGTCTCGGACCCCGGCGCCATTGTCGCGATTGAGGAAGCAATCGGTCGAGACGCCGGCAAACCGGACCCGCGCACTAAGGATCTCTACCTTGCTCTGGTCATGGCTTTGTCGAATATCCGCGATCATGAAGCGACGCTCCATTTGATGAGTCATTCCGTCTTCTCGTCCTATGAGGAAGTGCGCACGGCCGCCGCCAAAGGGCTAAAGTCCCGCCCCAGAACCGACTACATGCCGATCATGATGGCTGCGATGTCAGCGCCGTTGGAACTGGAATTCCAATTCACAACCGCGCCGGACGGAACGGTGCGAATGTCGGAGACTTTGGTGGAATCCGGTCCCGAGTCGACGATCGAGCACGTTCGCAGCACGAACTACGAAGTCAGAGGTTATGCCGGTCGCGACAGAATCGCCACGAATGAGAGCGCGGTACTTCAGGGGAACCTCGCCGCCGCCTCAGAGCGAGTCTCAACATCTCGCGACGCCATGGAAAAGACCAACGCGCAATCCGCCGAGCGGAATAAGCGCATCCAGGCGGCGCTGAAAATCGCAGCTGGAATGGATTACGGCTCTGACCCAGAGCCCTGGTGGAAGGCCTGGCAAGACGAAAACGAGTTGGAATATGCCGAAGCGCCCCCCACCAACCGCACGTACGAAGAAAACAACTACGTTTACCAATACCAGCAAGCGCCGAGATACAACTTGATCTACGGCGGAACGGCCCCTCCTAAGAACGGACCCGCGAAGACCACCTATAAGTATGCGTATGCAAGTCCGTATCCCCGCGTCGCTAGGACGCCTACCATAGCGGAAGCATGGGCGTCGCTGGCCCGGTACCCGCATGCTTGTTTTGCGCCCGGTACTCCTGTCTGGACCGAGGCCGGCCTTCGCCCCATCGAACAGATCGAGGTGGGCGATTTACTGCTTTGCCAAAACCCAGCCACCGGCGAACTCTCTTACCGCTGTGTGCTGCAAAGGTCTTTGGGCAATCCAAGGGAAGTGCTGAACTTGAAGTTCCCAGCCGAAACCATCACGGCGACGACGGGTCATCGGTTTTGGGTCGATGGCCAGGGCTGGGCAATGGCCAAACAGCTTACCAATGGTTCATTTTTGCAAGCGTTGAATCAGAAAATTAAGCTCGAGACCGTCAGTCGCAACCCCGAGCCCATCGGCTGCTACAACTTCGTCGTTGACGAGTTTCATACGTTCTTCGTCGGCAAGGAACGCATTCTCGTGCATGACAAGACCTGTCCGCGACCGGTTAATAGCCTGACCTTCGGCGTCAACAGTTCAAAACCGGCTGGAAGCCCTAGCTACTAATTCGCCAAGGCCCGATTCGTAGCCGAACAAGCGAGTCGAACATCGGCGGGCAAAGCCGCCACTGGCGTTCACCTTCAACCACTTCGCCAATTCGAAAAGACTCGTCTGAAACGAACGAGACGTAAAGGTTCTCACGCCGCTCCATGCGCGTCGTGAACTTGCTGCGCCTCGTCCGCCGCGGCCATAGGCTCGGCCGCCGCCAGCCGCGCCGCCTCGGCCTCCGCCTGCTCGTGGGCTCGCGCCACCGGCGAGTCATGCTCCACCGTTTCCGCCTCGCCCTCCAGCGCCTCGCGCGTGTCGTCCTGGTATTCAGGATAATACTGCAGCTTCCGCGGCGATTCCGGCTCGGCGTAAATCGCGTCGTTCAGATCGCTGCGGATGCCGTTCAGGTGCCGGCGGAACTCCTGGTACGCCTTGCCCCAGGTGCGGGCCACCTCCGGCAAATCGCTGCCGTACAGCAAGAGCGCAATGATGCCGATCAGCACCATTTCGCCAAAGCCGATGTCCAGAAGTGCTAGGGCCACGCTCATGGCAACAACAAGAATGCGGACGGGCGTTCACGCCAACGTCCGCGCGTGAAAAATAAACCGCCGATTACTGATGCACTTCTTCGCGCACCGGCGTTTCCAACCGCCGCTCGTCCCGGCGACGCTCCTCCAGCCGGCGGGCGTCGTCATCCTCGCCCTCGCCGCGGATCCCTTTCTTGAACTCGGTGATCCCCACGCCCAGCGAGCGCATCACCGAGGGCAGGCGGTTGCCGAATAACAGCAACATCACCAAGCCGATAATCACCATCTCCATCGGACCGGGCAACATGGAACACCTCTTCGAGGAACGCCTGTAGTCCTTTCCGCTCGAAGGTCCCTTCTGCCGGAAGGGACCTTTCCACGGGCCATCTCAAGCGTTCAAATCGTACGGCTCGCTTCGAGCGACTGA
>JAICUM010000792.1 GCA_025935855.1 Pirellulales bacterium
AAGAAGAACGACCCATTCCCGCGTACGAGAGGCGGAGCGCCGACGTGGCATCCGAACTGCGCGAAATCCTCGGCATGAGCCACCTGTGGGTGGTCGATGCCGACGGGAAGCGCCTTGAGCCGAATCATGAGGATCGGACGCAGCACTAGTCGTTTGCACCTGACGTCCTTTACGCCGGCGATCATCTCCTCGTGCGTCCATCGCCGGCTCGGCCGATCGCTCCTCCCTCGGCTGGGTGCAGGAGCGATCGGCCGCCCATTTTCGGGCCCCTTAGGGGCGCTTCCTGCTTCCTCACATGTCGCGAATGCCTAGCAAAATGCCTGTGGCATGGTCTGTCCCATGAGGATTGCTTTCGCCGCACTGGCGCTGATGCTCCCGCTTCCGCAGTCGCGCAGACCGTTCTAAGGGGCGCTGGTAATGGCGCTGTCACAAATTACGAATCGAATGCTGCGCTAGAGGTCGAGCTCCCGCTTGAGCGTGCGCAACGCGTCGACCAGTTGTTCCAGCGCCGCACGGTACGCCAAGGGCGGCGCCGATAAGTGGACGTGAACGATCTGGGCCGCAGAACGGGCGTCCTCCACTTTGACCTTGATGGACTCGTCTCCACCACTATGGACGACGAAGGGCCAGTCTTCAGTGTTCAGCTCGGCATCCAGTTCAATCCGCAGCTTCTCATCGGTCGGGCGAGAGAGCACGAACTCGGCGTGCTCGATTAGTTGGCTGAGCACGGTAAAAAGGCGGATCTTGGAAGGCGGCATTACCTGTTATCCCTGGCCCGTGATCGGCGGTATCAGCCGGAGCAGATCGTCTTCGGTGAGCGCATCTAAGCGCCCACGGCTCACGGGAGGAATACCATGAACAAGCATCCTACGATCTCAACTGTAGTTGCGGTGTTATATCTAGAAGCCCGTATTGGGCCGAGAACCCCCTTTGCGGAGTTCTTGGCCTAGCTTTGGTCTATTGAAGGTCTTGAGGTCTAGGCGGCCTGACGACCGGCCTCAGCCTCAGCCGCGATCCCGCAACCTTGGATCATGTTCTCAGCTTAGAATTCCACGCACGCAGCACTACTCAGCGGAAGGAGAAGCGGGAAATGGCAGCGAGAGCTCGCCGCCTGGCGGGGTCGCTCGCGGCAGAAGCCGATCGAGAACGACCCATCCGCGCCGCACAACAGCTGGAAGAAGAAGCGCGCCAGCTCGAAAGCCAATCCGATGCGCGGGCGGCCAAGGCGGCCAAGGCTCAATCGAACACAGAACGGTAGGTCTGGTTGGAAGCGACGACCGGCATTGGCTTGATATCATGCCCGCCGCTGCCGGTCACGAATCCTTCGTAGTGGACGGTGTCATAGAGTCTTCGGAAGCGCATATAGTTGCGGCCGTTCGAAGCGATCACGACCAACGGTTCAGTCCTTGGCGTACTTGAATTCGGGAAGGTCCTTGAGGGTGTCCTTGGTCGCTCCCGGTAGCACCAGCTTCTTGTCGTGCACCTTGAGCGCCTCGTGAGGGACGGCCACCAGCTTATTGCCCATTCCGAGGAAGCCCCCGACGGACAGGATCAGGAACGGCGCCTTTCCATCCGCGACGATGATATCATCCACTTTGCCGACGGTTTCGTTTGCATCGTTGACGACGCTTTCGCCGATGATCTTGGACGCCCTGAAGCCCGTAGCGACCCTTACGACATCGGTCTTGAGAACAGG
>JAICUM010000827.1 GCA_025935855.1 Pirellulales bacterium
CCCACCGCCAGCTCGCAGCTGACGAGCACGATGACGACATTCCCGGGCATGACTTGCCCCACCTGCGGATTGCTCTCGACGCGGTCCACCGAGAGTTCCAGCGGCATCACGTTTTCCCACGCGTGCTGCATTTCCTTGAGGAACAGATTCGTAATCCGGGACACGAGCCGCAGCTCGATTTCCGTGAGCGGGCGTCGCGCCGGCAGGGCGGAGGTCGTGCTGCCGCCCAGCAGCCGGTCGATCACCGGGAAAAGAATCGACGGGTTGATGTCGAGAATCAACTGACCTTCAAGCGGCACGGCGCTGATCAGATTGAAGCACGTCGGGTTCTCGAGGCTGAAGACGAATTCGCTGTAGGTGAGCTGATCGACGCTCGTGAGCTTCACCTCGACCATCGTCCGCAGCAGGGCCGATAGGGCGGCGCCGAAATTACGGCCGAAGCCTTCGTGCATCGTCTGCAGCGAACGCATCTGCTCCTTGCCGACGCGCTCGGGACGCTTGAAGTCGTAGACCGTGACTTTGTCGCGCGGGCGAAAGATTTCCGCCGGCGCAGGGCGTCCCTCGTCGCCAACTTCGATGGCGCTCAGCAGATTTTCAACTTCCGCCTGGCTCAGAACATCAGCCATGTTCGCACTCCATTGCGAAGAGCAGGGGTCAGTAGCCAGTCGTCAGTAGCCAGTATTTATTGGCCCCTGGCGACTACCCTCTCACTTGCCCGCTGCCGTGTACGATCCATTTATAGCTAGTTAGTTCATCGACGCCGCAGGGGCCGCGGGCGTGGAATTTGTCGGTGCTGATGCCGATTTCCGCCCCCAGGCCGAATTCGCCGCCGTCGTTGAACCGCGTGCTGGCGTTAATCATCACCGCGGCGCTATCCACCCCGGCGGCAAACCGCTCGGACGCCGCGAGATCGTTCGTCACGATCGCGTCAGTATGATGCGAGCTGTACTTGTTGATGTGGTCGATCGCTTCGTCCAACGAGCCGACGATGCACGCCGAAATCACGGGGCCCAAATATTCGGCCTTGTAGTCGTCCTCGGTGGCCGGCTTCGCCGATGGAACAAGCTCGCACACTCGCTCGTCACCGCGGATTTCCACTTTGTGAATTGCCAGCGCCGCCGCCGCTGCCGGCAGGAATTCCGCCGCCACGTCGCTGTGTACCAGCAGCGACTCGGCCGCATTGCACACGCCCATCCGCTGGCACTTCGAGTTAATCAGGATCTCACGGGCCATTTCCAAATCCGCCGACGCGTCCACGTACACGTGGCAATTGCCGTCGAAATGCTTGATCACCGGCATCTGAGCTTCGGCGGCCACGCGGCGGATGAGGCTCTCTCCGCCGCGCGGGATGGCCACGTCGATGAACTCGGGCATCCGCAGGAACTCGCCGACGGCCGCGCGATCGATCGTGCTCACCAGTTGCACCGCGTCCTTCGGCAATCCCGTTTCGCGAGCGGCCTGTTGCAAGAGCTCGACGATGGCTTGGCTCGAATGAATGGCCTCTTTGCCGCCGCGCA
>JAICUM010000452.1 GCA_025935855.1 Pirellulales bacterium
AACTGCAAGACAGCCCGTTCAAGCTCCAAGGTTGGCTGAACAAAAGCATCGAGTGGTGGGCGTTCTTGCTCTTGTTCATCGGCTTCATCATCAAGGTGCCAAGCGTTCCATTGCATACCTGGTTGCCCGATGCGCACGTCGAGGCGCCGACGCCCATCTCGATGATCCTGGCCGGCGTCCTGCTGAAGATGGGCGGCTACGGCATCATTCGCATTTGCTATCCCATCTGCCCCGGCGCCGGCTACGACCTCGCCTATCTCGTCTGCTCGATCGGCGTCCTCAGCATGGTGTGGGGCGCCTTCTCGGCCCTCGCACAAAACGACTTCAAGCGCATGGTCGCTTACAGTTCGGTCAGCCACATGGGCTACGTCGTGCTCGGCCTGGGCGTGTGGAGCCTCGGCATGTGGAGCGCTCATTCACCCGGCGACTACAAGTACGTCACCGAATACTGGAAGATGGGCGTCAACGGCGCCATGTTCCAAATGATCGCCCACGGCGTCAGCTCGGCCGGCATGTTCTTCTGCGTCGGCGTCCTTTACGACCGCGTGCATCACCGCAACCTGAACGAGTTCGGCGGCATCTTCGCCAAGATGCCTACCTACGCCGGCCTCGCCATCGCGCTCTTTTTCGCCGGCCTGGGTCTGCCCGGTTTGTGCGGTTTCATTGGCGAATTTTTCGTCGTGCTCTCCTCGTGGAAATACAGCCAGGCGCTCGCCGTCATTTCGGCCGGCGTTGTGATCCTCACCGCTAGCTACATCCTGTGGGCCGTGCAGCGAGTTTACCTTGGCGCTGAATACCGCGGCCCGCATGGCGAAGCACTCGTGCCGATGACCCTCCGTGAAATGGTCGTCGCGATTCCGCTGGTCGTGTTCGCCATCGGACTGGGCGTTTACCCGCAAAGCCTATTCAACTACATGGAGCCCTCGGTGAATCACCAGATCGACCGACTCGCCGAGTGGACCCAAAAGCACGACGCCTCGACCCGCGAAGCCCTGCGCCCCGGCCGCGGCCAGGGAGGCGACCAGGTGGCCATCGCTCGGGATGTGGCCGAGGCCAAGTGAAGAAAACGCCGAAAGCAACGCCGTGACCCTGCAATCCCTCATTGATTCGCTGATCTCCGATACGGTCGCCAAGAGCCTGCCGCTCTTCCGGCCTGAGCTGGCGCTGTGCATCGCGATCGTCGTGATGCTCTTGGCGAAGGTGATTCCGCCGTTCAATCGGATTCCGCCTTTTGCGATCGCGCTCATCGGCGCCATCGCCGCGCTGATTGTCGCGATGCCCCAAGAAGGCTTCGCCTCCTGGGAAGGAATTCATCGGCAAGAACTTTTCACCGGCATGCTCGTGTACGACGCGCTCACGGCCTTCATGCGGCTGTTCTTGATGGCGTTTCTCGTGCTTTTCGTCATTCTCTCACGCCTCACCGGCTTGGCCGATCACGAGGACGGCCAGGACTTTTACGTGCTGGTCTTCGGCGCCACCATCGGCATGTGCATCATGGCGTCGTCGAACCACTTGCTCTCGCTGTTTCTCGGCGTCGAAATGGCGAGCGTACCGTCCTACGTTCTCTCCGGCATCGTCAAAGGCCGCCGGCGCAGCAGTGAAGCGGCGCTGAAATATGCCGTGTATGGCGCCGGCGCCGCGGGGGTGATGCTGTACGGCGCCAGCCTGTTGGCGGGCCTGCTGGGCGCTGCCCACATTCCGACGATGGCCCAGCGGCTCATCGACCTGGACGTCACCGCCAAACTGGCTGAACACGATCTTTCGGTCATGGTGCTCGCCCTCGGCGGCCTGATGCTGGGCGTGGGTCTCGCGTTCAAGTTGTCCGCCGTGCCGTTCCACTTTTGGTGCCCCGACGTGTTCGAAGGCGCCTCGGCGGAAATCGACGGCTTTCTCTCCGTCGCATCCAAAGCCGCGGCCTTGGCGCTGCTGCTTCGCGTCGGCATCGGCTTCGGCCATGAAGCCGTTTCAACAAAAACGGCCCAGCCGCCAGCCAAGCTGGCGCAAATAGATCAACCGCAGGCGACCACTCAAGCGTCGCTCACGTTGGTGAAGCAGCCTGCCGTCACGTCAAATGGCCCCACAGTCAGCGCCGCCGACGACACGCCGCTCTCGCCGGTTCGTACGTTCTTCGTGGTCGTCACCGCCATTGTCGCGGTCGTCACCTGTACATTCGGCAACCTGGCCGCCTACGGTCAGCGGAACATCAAGCGGATGCTCGCCTATTCCACAATCGCCCACGCCGGCTACATGATGATGCCCGTCGCGGCGGCGGTCGCCATCATGGGCCGCAGCCAAGCAGCGGCCGAAGACGCGATCTCCGCTCTGCTGTTGTATGCCTCGATCTACCTATTCATGAACCTCGGCGCCTTCGCGATCGTGGCGTTCCTGCGAAACTCGATGCAGAGCGAGGAAATTAAGGACTACGCGGGCCTGATGGGCCGCAGTCCGATTGTCGCCACAGCGCTGACGGTCATCTTGTTCAGCCTCGTCGGCCTTCCGCCTTTGGCCGGTTTTTGGCCCAAGCTGGGCGTTCTCCTAGCGTTGTACGAAGCCGGGGGCCCGCTGCTCATTTTCGTCCTGGTGGTCGCGGCGTTGAACACCGTCAGTTCGCTGGTGTATTACCTGCGCGTCGCCAAGACGATGTGCATGGACGCTCCTCCGGAAACCAGCCGGCCTGTTTCGCTGGGCTTTTTATCCACAACGTACGTGCTCGTTCTCAGTGTGCCGATTCTCATCCTCGGGATCTTGCCCGAGCTGATTGCCCCGGTGACGCGCCTGGCCGCCAACGGCCTATTCGGCTAAGCGCTGACACACGTTTGCTCGATTAACATTTAATAACCGATGAATGTAGCGGCCGCCAATGATCGCGACTCGCATGAAAGCTGACACGATTCACTGGCTCAACCGCCTGCTGGCCATCCACTGCAAGTCGTTTCCGCAGTACCTACGTTGGTCGAGGCCTTACGTGCCCGCTGGCCGCGGCGAGGAAATGGAAGCCGTGGTCGCAGTCGCGCAGGACCAGGACGCGATAGCCGATCGCATCAGCCGGATGATCGTCGATAACGACGCCCTGCCCCGCACCGGCGAATTCCCGATGGAATTTACCGATCTGCACGACCTGGACATCGACTACTTATTGCTGCTTGCCGTCCGCTATCAGCAGCAGGATGTGGCGGCCATTCAGCAACTAGTCGAGCGTCTACAAACAGCGCCGCCGGCGCAAGCCCTCGCCGAAGAATGCCTAGGCATGGCCAACGGCCACCTCGACACGCTCCGCGAGCTGACGCAAGCAAAGTCAGCCTGAGATGTGCCGTTCGACGCGATCCCCAGTAGCCCCGACCTAGCTAGGTCGGGGCTGTTTTGTTTCTGCTGCTAGAATGCCAATATGCTCTTCGATACGCACACCCACGTCGATCAGGAAGAATTCGATGCCGATCGAGACGCCGTCATCCGACGCGCGCAAGCGGCGGGCGTCCAGTGGATGAACGCCGTTGGCACAACCGCCGCCACCAGCCGCAAATGTCTGGAGCTGGCCGCACGTTATGAGAGCGTGTACGTCGCCGTCGGCATCCAGCCCAACTACGTCGCTGAGAGTGCGCCAAGCGATTGGGACACGATCCAATCGCTGGCGTCATCGCCAAAGGTCGTCGCCGTTGGTGAAACGGGCCTCGACCGCCACTGGGACGACACGCCTTTCGACCAGCAGCAGGACTACTTCGATCGGCACGTCGAACTGGCCCGCCGGCTTGATCTGCCGTTCATCGTCCACATGCGCGATTGCGACGCCGACATCCTGCATCAGCTTCGCCAGGCTCGCCAGCGCGGCCCCTTGCGGGGAGTGATGCACTCCTTCACGGGGGACGCGGCGATGGCCGCCGAATGCTGCACGCTAGGCTTGCACATCAGCTTCGCTGGCATGGTCACCTACAAAAAGTCTCAGGAGCTGCGCGATTGCGCGGCGACCATCCTCGCCGACCGGCTACTCATTGAAACCGACTGCCCATACCTGTCGCCGGAACCGGTCCGCGGGAAGCGGCCCTGCGAGCCGGCGTTCGTGCGCCACACCGCCGAGTGCCTCGCCGCGGTCCGCGGCGTCACCTTGGAAGAGCTCGCCGCAATGACGACAGCCAACGCGCGAAAGTTATTCCGCGTCTAGCACACGGCTACTCGGACTGGACAGCCTCGTCAGAAGTCGCCGGATCGTCGGCTTTCTCCGCGACTTCCAGCGGCGGCGCAGCCGGGTCGG
>JAICUM010000390.1 GCA_025935855.1 Pirellulales bacterium
CTGATCGCCGGCCTGCTGGTCCTGCTGCCGAGCCAAATGTCGGTCGTCGACGAGGTGTGCCGGCGCTGGACGGACGTGATCTGGTCCGCGAGTCCTCGGGTTCGGGCCGGCATGCATGGCGGCGAGGTGAAGTACGTGTACTATGCCCTGGCGGCGTGCTATTTCCTGTGGTGCATGGTCAGCCTGTACCTCTTTGGCGTCTATGGCACACCTCGGATGATGACCATAGTGATCGGCAACCTGGGCAACTTGGCCCTCGGATTCACGTCGCTTCACATCCTGTGGATCAACACCCGGTGGCTGCCGCCGGCGATTCGCCCTGGGTTGATTTCGCGCCTGGGCCTGGCATCGTGCGGGGCTTTTTACCTGTTGATCTCGGGCTTGGTTTTCTGGTACGGGCAGGTACCTGCGCTGCGTGAGTATTTGGCCTAAGAGTTTTCCTTTCTCGAATCAAGACGTTCATCGTAGTGCCGCACGAATCGACCCATACTTCGCCCCACCGCGTGGCGCTTTTCGGTGAGCTGCTCATGCGGCTTGAGCCGCCAGGCGTCGACCGGTTTGTGCAAGCGCATTCGCTCAACGTTGGGTTTACGGGGGCGGAAGCGAATGCCGGCGTGGTGCTCGCTGAATTTGGCGATCAGCCGTATCTGGTTTCTGCCGTGCCTGAGCATGACCTGGGCAAGGCGTGCCTCGACCACATGCGTCGCTACGGCCTGGACGTCCAGCAGGTCCTGCGTCGAGGAAATCGGCTGGGGCTGTTGTTTGTTGAATCGGGCGCCGGATACCGGGCTTCTCAGGTCATTTACGATCGAGCCAGGAGTGCGTTCGCCGAGTTGAAGCCTGGCGACGTGCCGTGGCCGGACGTTCTCGCGAATAAACATTGGTTCCACTTCACGGGAACCGCCCCCGCGCTGTCGCCCGATCTTGCCGAGTTGACGATCGAGGGCTGCCAGGCGGCTCGTGCGGCGGGCATCCCGGTCAGCTGCGACGTCAACTACCGCAGCGCTCTGTGGTCGATTCCCGCGGCCCGCGAAACGTTGCTTCGTCTGGCGCCGTTGCTTGACGTGCTCATTGTGAATGAGGAGCAGGCCGTACAGCTCTTGGATGCGCCGCGTTCGACAAACGATACGCGAGATCCATTCGACCCCAAGCGATACGCACCCATGGCGGCGTCTCTGCGGGAGCGCTATGGGCCACGCGCCGTCGCCATTACGGTGCGCTCCGGCCAAACGGCCGACGAGAATCGCATCGCCGCGTATTTGAGCCTGGCAAACAGCTCCGCTATGTCGCGGATATACACTGTTCGCCCCATCGACCGCATCGGCGCCGGCGACGCGTTCACCGGCGCGCTTATTTATGGGCTGCTGCGGAATTGGCCGGCTGACCAAGCGGTTGAGCTGGCCGCCGCTGCCAACTGCCTGAAGCACTACGTCCGCGGCGATTTCAGCCACTGTTCACTCAACGAAACGCTTCAGCTTGCTCGAGGTGAATCCGACGGCCGGATTCGCCGCTAAGCCACTCGCAACAAAACTGATTCCTAACTCGGAGGCGCACCGCTATGACACCCTTCCTTCGACTCGCGGCTTTGCTTGTCGCGCTGCTGACCGCCTTGGACTCGCGTGCTGCGAAAAACGACTTTGTTCACAAAGAAGACCTCGACGCGGCCCGCCCCTGGATCGAAAAGCACTTCGGTTCGCCTGCCGAGCTGCCGTTTTCGTTCAAGGTTGGCGACGAATCATCCAAAGACGTCCTGTCGCGCGCCAAGCTCGATCGCAGCAACAAGCAGCTCGACGAGGACCGCATCGAGCACTCGCTCGTGTTCACCGACGAAAAGAGCAACCTCGAGATCCGCTGCACGGCAATCGAGTACTACGACTACCCGAACGTGGAATGGACCGTTTATTTCCGCAATGTCGGCAAAGCTGACAGCCCGGTGATTTCCGACATCCGCGCCGTCAACTTGCAACTGGCCGCGCCCCCGGAAAAGGATTTCGTCCTCCACAACGAACGCGGCTCGAGGGCCACGCCGAGCGATTTCCAGCCGCATGAAACGGTGCTCGGCATGGCCGCGGACCTCCGCCTGCAATCGCTCGGCGGCCGGCCGACCAACGGTGCCATGCCCTATTTCAACCTGCACTGGCCGGAGCAGGGCATGATCGTCGTGCTCGGCTGGCCCGGGCAGTGGTCAATTGACTTTAAACGCGACGGCGGTTCCGGTCTCACCGTCTCGGGCGGCCAGGAGCTCACTCATTTCAAGCTACACGCCGGCGAAATCGCTCGCACGCCCCTCGTTGCTCTCCAGTGGTATCAGGGCGACTGGATGCGCGGCCAGAACATCTGGCGCCGCTGGATGGTCGATCACAACTTGCCGCGCGTCGAGGGCAAGCTGCCGCCCGCGCAAATGGTGGCCTGCAGCTCGCACCAGTTCGGCGAAATGATTCACGCGAATGAGGAAAATCAAAAGCTGTTCATCGACCGGTATCTGGAAGAAAAACTGCCGCTGAAGTACTGGTGGATGGACGCCGGCTGGTACATCAACGACGGCACTTGGGTCACCACCGGCACCTGGGAAGTCGATAAGAAGCGCTTTCCCAAGGGTCTTCGCGCGGTCACCGATCATGCCCACGAGAAAGGCGTGAAGTCGATCGTCTGGTTTGAGCCGGAACGCGTCGCCAAGGGAACCTGGCTTTATGAAAAGCATCCCGAATGGCTGCTGACTCCGCCGGCCAACCCGGGCGATCAGCTCTACGACCCAAACTGGCGACTGCTGAACCTCGGCAACCCGGAGGCCCGCCAGTGGCTCATTGACCGCGTCAACGGCTTGATCAAGAGCGAGGGCATTGACCTCTATCGCCAGGACTTCAACGTCGATCCGCTGCTCTTCTGGCAGAACAACGAGCCGGAAGATCGGCAAGGCATCACCGAGAACCTGTACGTTCAAGGCTATCTGGCCTACTGGGACGCCTTGCGCGCCGCCAAGCCGGATTTGCGGATAGATACCTGCGCCAGTGGAGGCCGCCGGCTCGATCTGGAGACGCTGCGTCGCTCAGTTCCGCTGGTGCGCAGCGATTATCTCTTTGAACCTAGCTCGCAACAGGCTCACACCTACGGACTCTCGATGTGGGCGCCCTACCACGGCACCGGCACGCTCGTCGGCCACAGCGCCATCGGGCTAAACACGTCGGAAGGGGTGAGCGAATACGACTTCCGTAGCCACATGGCCAGCAGCGTTACCGCGTGCTGGGATATGAGAGACAAGAAGCTCAACTACGACGAGCTTCGTCGGCTGACCGGCGAGCTGACGCGGGTGGCGCCGTTCTACATCTCCGACTATTACCCGCTGACCAAATACAGCCTTAATGACAACCGCTGGATCGGTTGGCAATTCAATCGACCCGAGGCAGGCCAAGCCGTCGTGCAAGCCTTCCGCCGCGACAAGGCGCCGGAATCGTCCCAAACGTGGAAGCTGCACGGTCTCGAACGAGACGCCGAATATCGCGTCGAGCCGCTGGGCCACGGCGAATCCTCGGTCACGAGCGGTGCCG
The DNA here is from genome assembly GCA_025935855.1 of Pirellulales bacterium. Classification (GTDB taxonomy): domain Bacteria; phylum Planctomycetota; class Planctomycetia; order Pirellulales; family Lacipirellulaceae; genus Lacipirellula. The sequence continues at coordinate 3,546 of JAICUM010000390.1, forward strand.
CGCTAATGGACCAAGGCCTCAAGATTGAGCTGACAAACGCTCGATCTGCAGCCGTTTACATGCTGACAAAGCAGACCAGCGAGGCGGGTGGATGACGACTTCTCAACGCGGACACTGAAGTTCGATGCCGAAATTCGCTCAAAGTAAAAAATACTTTCGGCCCTCTTTTGGGAAGAGGAAAACATTCGCCTCCGTCAGGACAGTCCGTTAGGGCCTCTTGCGGATGTAAGTTCGTCTTGCGTCGGCCGTGGTCTGTCGTTGGGCCGCGGGACTCACAGCGTGCTCTGTACTTAACGGCCGGCGGCCGCACTCGGCTCGGGCGATGCGGGCAAATGAGTTCCACGTCGCGCTGAGCCAGCCGCGTGCGCAAGGGGTCGCTGTCTGCGGCGCGGTCGTAGATCAGCCGGTCCGGAATGAAGGGCGTGACCGCCTGGTCCAAGAGCGGCTCAATCAGGCGGACTTCCGCGCAGCGGGCCGATTCAATGTCAATGGCCAAGGGCAAGCCGGCTCCATCGACCAGGAGCATGAGCTTGGTTCCCTTGCCGCGCTTGGTTGGCCCGACCAGATCGCCCCTTTTTTTGCCGAGGCAAACGTGCCGTCGGCAAAGCCTTCCTCCCAGTTGATGCGGCCCTGCTCGTCCAGCGTAGTGACCAATCGACGCCAGGCTTCGTCCCAGACGTCGGCGGCCGACCACTCGACGAACCGCCGCCAACAAGTGACGTACGAGGGAAACGAACGCGGCAAATCTTTCCAACGTGCACCCGTGCGTAGTACCCACAGGACGCCCTCCAGGCACTGCCGAGCATCATGGCGCGGACGGCCGCCGCGAGGATCGGGCGGCGGTGACGCGAAGAGGTCAGCCACAAGCGACCACCGCTGATCGGTGAGCTCCGGTGCGCTTAAAGTCATGTCGGGTTCCATCCTAGGCCCCGCAGAGTTGCGGGAGCGAATCGTCATCAGCGGACTCCTTGCGCCCACTGATGTGAAACGCCACGCCCAGGCGTTTAGCTAGCAACACGAAGACTTGTAACTGGCTCTAGCTAAATTCGCTTCAAAAACGCGTCAAAAGATAGTGCAGCCACCATAGCTTTTTCAAATGGGCCTGTGACCCGTTTTTTTGCTGCTTCTGAGTTCGCCGCTCTTGGCGGCCGCTTCTATCTAAGGAGCGCTTGTGACTGAGCTTCTGGTGTTTGCGCTTGCGCGCTGCTCAGCGATGGTCACACTGGCGCGGTGTGGCGAA
>JAICUM010000173.1 GCA_025935855.1 Pirellulales bacterium
GTTGGCATTTCAGGGCACTGGTCCTACGCCGGGAAATGGAGGAGCAGGCGCCGCAGCGATCCGTCCCACGCTAACGCTAAACACGCAAGTGCCGGAACCAACGAGTGTCGCTCTGGTAGGATTGTCGTTGATTGGATTGATTACCGCACGGCGGCACGGTTGACGCGCATCGGTATCGATTAAATCCCAGAAGGGCCGCGATCATAAAGATCGCGGCTCTTTTTTTTGCGCCTGACATCGCTTTGGTGGAACGTGCCGTCTCGCCATCTGAACCGGGGAAGGGGTCTGGAGTCTTTTGCGATTGGAGAGCGTTCATCCAAGAGCGACATCCCCCAGTCGCAAAAGACTCCCGACCTCCCGACCCAGTGCGGCGTTGCCGTTGAGCTTGAGGTGCATCAAACTCATGGAACTCAGCCGACCAGGCGCTTGACGGTTATCAGAAGCCGCTTGATGGTTCACGTGAAACGATTGATTCCACAACTGGCGCTTGTTGCCTCGGCGATGGTGACGGCGTCGCTGCGTTCACCGGCGGCGGCGGACACGCTCGACGCGGTTCGCGAACGGGGCGTGCTGCGGTGGGGCGGCGACGCCAGCGGCGGCGGGCCTTACATCTACCAGGGCGATGACAATCGGCTGACGGGATTTGAGTTCGACCTTGCCCGGTATCTCGCGGAGCAGCTTGGAGTGCGCAGCGACTATGTGAACTGGGAATGGGAGATGTTGCCGCAGAAGCTCGACGGCGGGTCGATCGACATCGTGCTGAACGGCTATGAGTGGTCGCCGGAACGGGCTCGGCTGTGGCTGACGACCGTGCCCTATTACATCTACAACTTGCGGCTGATGTGCCGGGCGGACGACAAATCAATTACGAAGTGGGACGATTTACGAACGCAGGCAGCCGGAAAGCGAAAGCGTGTCGGCGTGCTGCAAGGGTCCGCGGCGGCGCGCTATCTGGAAGGGCGTTTCGGCGATTCGATCGAGCTGATGAAGTATCCGGAAATCACGAGCGTCCTGGGGCTTGTCCAAGAAGGGCGGCTCGACGCCACCGTGCAAGACGATCCGGTGGCGGTGTACTATGGCCCCGCGTTTCCGGGGCTGCATGTGGTGGGTAAGCCGGAGGCGCCGGGGTACTACGTCATCTTCTTGCGGCACGGCGACGAGCGCCTCCGCGACGCGCTGAACGCGGCGATCGAGAAAGGAATCGGCGACGGCACGCTCCAGCGCTTGTACGAGAAATACGGTGTATGGAATGAGCAGCAGCGCGAGCTGGCTGACGTGGCTGCCCATTGGCCGCCGGCCTTGGCGGCGGAGGCATCCGAATGGGGGAACTTTCCGCATTACATTCGCATCCTGCTGCGAGCGGCGTGGACGACGATCGAGCTGTCGTTGCTTTCGATGCCGCTGGCGATGGCCATCGGCGTGCTGGTCGCGGTGGGGCGGCTGTATGGCTGGGCATGGCTTCGCTGGCCATTGGGAGCTTATGTCGAGGTGCTCCGCGGGACGCCGCTCTTGCTGCAGTTGTTCGTGATTTACTATGTGCTGCCGCAGGCGACGGGCTTCACTCTGCCTGAGTTTTGGGCGGGCGTGCTAGGCCTGGCGATCAATTACTCGGCCTACGAAGCGGAGAACTATCGAGCGGGACTGCTGGCCATTCCGCGAGGGCAGATCGAAGCGGCACTGGCGCTTGGCATGAGCACGCGCACGGCGCTGCGACGGGTGATCGTGCCGCAGGCGGTGCGCATTGTCATCCCGCCGGTGACAAACGACTTTATTGCCCTGTTTAAGGATACGTCGATCTGTTCGATGATCGCCGTGACGGAGCTGACCGGGGCGTATCGATTTCTCTTTCAGAGTCACCCGCAGTACATGATCGAGTTCGGCGCCTTGACGGCCGTGCTGTACATGCTGATGAGCTATCCGCTGTCGATGCTGGCCCGCCGGGCAGAGACGCAGTTCAAACGAGTGGCGGCATGAACGGCGTCATGATCGACGTAAGGCAGTTAGTGAAAAGTTTTCAGTCGCTGCGCGTGCTGGACGGCGTTTCGTTGTCGGTTCGACGTGGTGAAGTGGCGACGATCGTCGGCCCCTCCGGCGGCGGCAAGAGCACGCTGTTGCGCTGCATCAACGGGCTGGAGACATTCGAGTCAGGCGAAGTGCAGGTGGACGAGCTACAGTTGAAGGCGTCGGGAATGCAGGGAGATTTAAAGGACGTATTAATCCAACTGCGGCGGCGCGTCGGCATGGTGTTTCAGCAGTTCAATCTTTTTCCGCACATGAACGTGCTGGAGAATGTGCTGGCCGGCCCGCTGTACGCGCTTAACAGGCCTCGTGACGAATGCCAAGCGGCCGCCGAGCAACTGCTCGCTCGCGTGGGCCTGGCGGAAAAAGTGACGGCCCGCCCAGATCAGCTTTCCGGCGGTCAGCAGCAGCGCGTCGCCATCGCCCGGGCGCTGGCGATGAATCCCGAAGTGATCCTTTTTGATGAACCGACGAGCGCGCTGGACCCGCAAATGGCCGGGGAGGTGCTCGAGGTGATTACCAATCTGGCGGCATCGGGCCAGACGATGATCGTCGTGACGCATGCGATGGAATTTGCCCGCCGGGCAGCGGACACGATGCACGTCATGCACGGCGGACGGATTGTGGAGTCGGGGCCGCCGAGTCAGATTTTCGAGGCGCCGCAGAGCGAGGTTACGCGCGCGTTTCTTGCACAAACGCGAAGCGACTCGAGTGGATGAAAGCTCGCCCGCATTGCCGGCGGTGAACTTAGCAACTAGGATACTTGTCTGATAACGCGCGGGGTGTAGCTCAGCTTGGCTAGAGCGGCCGCCGCGGCGGCAGGTCGCCGGGTTGAATCAAAAACGCGGGGTGTAGCTCAGCTTGGCTAGAGCGCCTGCTTTGGGAGCAGGAGGTCGCAGGTTCGAATCCTGTCACCCCGACTATGCCGTTCTACATACATGTTCTCATTAGCGATGTGACCGGCAGAAGGTATGTGGGCTCCTGCCAGGACATTGGCGATCGATTGCGGCGACACAATTGGGGGTACTCAAAAGCCACGAAGCATGGAGTACCTTGGAGGCTTGTGCACAGTGAGCAGTTTGAATCACGCGCAGAAGCGAATTGTCGCGAAAGATACTTGAACCCGGGCGTCGGTCGAGAAGAACTCGATCGGTTGCTTGGCTAGAGCGTTCGCCGCGGCGACAGGTCACAGGTTCGAATCCTGTCACCCCGACTTACAGAGTTCTACATGGCGCCGGTTTGAAGCGGCGTCGGCTGCGCGAGAAGTAGCCGCAGCCGCTCGAATTCTTCGTGGCTGGCGAAGTGGACGGTGATGCGGCCCTTGCCTTTGGCGGACTGCTTGATGTCCACCTTCGTGCCAAGGGCCAGGCTTAGCTGCTGCTCCAGTTCGCGTAGGTGCTGGCCGGGCTGGATGGGCGAAGGGCGGCTGTTTCCTTCCTCGTCGATAATGGAAAGCGGTTCGCTGTCAGTGCGGCGGATGTGGTCGGAGACCGCTTGCTCGATGGCGCGGACCGACATGGAGTCCTTCTGCACGCGGCGGGCGAATTCCATTTGCTCGTGCTCGTCGCCCAGTGGCAGCAGCGCCTTGGCGTGGCCGGCGGTGATGTCGCCGCGGACGACCATTTCCTTGATCTCCGGCGGCAGCTCGAGCAGCCGGAGGAGGTTCGAGACGGTCGAGCGGTCGATGTTTACCCGCGCGGCGAGCTCTTCCTGCGTCGATTGGTACTCTTCGATGTAGCGCTTGAAGGAGGCGGCTTTTTCGATCGCGTTCAGGTCTTTGCGCTGGACGTTTTCGACGATCGCCAGCTCGGCCATTTGGCGGTCGGGGACGTCGCGGAGCTGCACCGGCACGCGTTCCCAGCCGGCCATTTGGGCGGCGCGGAGTCGGCGTTCGCCGGCGATGACTTGGTAGCCATTGGAAGAATCGCGGCGGACGACGATCGGTTGCAAAAAGCCGTGTGTGCGGATGCTATCGCACAGGTCGGCGATTTCGGATTCCTCGAAGTGCTTCCGCGGCTGGTAGGGGTTGGCGGTGATCAATGCCAGCGGCAGCCATTGCTGGCCATCGGCAGATTGCGTTAGATCGCCTCTGACTTCTGAAGCCGGCTGAACCTCGGCGGCGCCTTCAGTGCTGGCATAGTCGCCGTCGTCAATCGCCGGCGACATGGCCGGTGCATCAAAGCTGCGGCCCAACAGTGCTTCCAATCCCCGACCCAAGCGACGTTCCTTAGACACGCTCCAAGACCTCCTGGCAGAGTTCCACGTAGGCGCGGGCCCCCCGCGAACGGGGAGCGTAATCGATGACCGATTGTCCGTGGCTGGGCGCCTCGGAGACGGCCGCGTCGCGTGGAATCACCGTTGAAAAGACGACTTCGCCGAAAAAGTCCCGCACTTCACGATCGACCTCGGCCGTGAGCTCCAAGGCCGCGTCGTACATCGTCAGCAGGATCCCTCCAAACTGTAATCGGCTGTTGGAGCGCGAAATCACTTGTCGGATTACTTCGATCATTTGGGTGAGGCCCTCCATGGCGAAGTACTCGCACTGGATGGGCATGAGCACTTCGCTAGCACTGGAAAGGGCGGTGCGGGTGAGGGCGCCGACCGACGGCGGGCAGTCGATGAAAACGTGGTCGAAGGAGCCGAGGCTGCCGGCCAGGTGCGTGGCGAGCATCAGCGAGCGGGAATCGGACGAGTTCGCCAGGGCGTCCACATCTTCAAAGCTGCGGGCGCCGGGGAGGAGCGAGAGGTTCGTAAGATAGGTGTCGCGGAACGATTCGCGCAGCGGGCGGGTGTCGAGCAGGGCGTGGCGTTCGTCGGGCTTGTGGCCGAGCCCAGTGGTGGCGTTGCACTGCGGATCGAGATCGACCAGCAGCGTTTTCTGGCCGGCCATGGCGACGGCGCAGGCCAGGTTCATGGCGGTAGTCGTCTTGCCGACGCCGCCTTTCTGGTTGGCTACGCAAATGACCCGCGGCATGGAGACGCCTTCGAAACGTGGGCCGAGCCAAGGGGGGTTCGGCGGTTGATCGGAGAAGGCGAGATTGTAAGGGGGGCTGTACTTCGGCCCAATTGCAGTTGTGCTCGGCCGCATCGTGATAGCAGTTCCACGTGAAGCCGCGAATCGCCCGGACCAAGCTTGGTCCGGGCTATAGGTGTCACATGCCGCGCAATGGCGGGCTATTCGATGGGGTTGATGACCAGCCCGCTCAGCAGCTTGGGGTAGAAGTAGGTGCTCTTGGCGGGCATGCGCTGGCCGGCGTTGGAGATGGCGCGGATGTGCTCGACCGTGGCGGGCATGACCAGGGCCGCCAGCTCGAAGCGGCCGCCGCTGCCTTGTTGGCCGGTGAGGTCGCGGCCGGACGAATCACCCTCCTTGAGGCCGACGGGGACTTCGTTGAGGGCCCGGACGTATTTCGGCGCCGGGAGATTCGGCTTGTCGAGCAGGGTGTCCATGACCAGCCGATGGAGGATGCTCACTCCGAGGCCTTGCCAGTCGGGGCAGTGGTCGGACGCAACTTCGGCCATCCGCCGACGGCCTTGGTCGGTGATGCGGGCGAGCGTCCAGCGGTTGTCTTCGGCGGTGTAGAAGCCGAACGTGCCTTGCTCGCCCTCGGTTTCGATTTCCTCCCAAAGCGAGATCGCCCGATCGGGGCCTTCGCCAGCGGGCTGGGTGGTAAAATTGTCGCCCAGCTTCGCTGTGAGCTGCTCGGCGGTCATCGGCGGCAGGCCGCGGAAGAGGCGGTGCGTTGGCAATACCAGCATGCCCTCGTCGCTCATCGAGACGCACATCATGAGGACGAAATTGGCGGGGTGCTCCGGCGGGAGCTGCTCGCCGCGCTGAGCGAGCTCAGCGGCTAAATCATCGCGATAGTTGAGCGCAGTTTCGTAGCGGTGGTGGCCGTCGGCGATGTAGACCGGCTTGCCGGCCATGGCGGCTGTGACTTGGTTGATGACCGCAATGTCGGTCACCGGCCATATGCGGTGGACGACGCCTAGGTGGTCGGTGGCCACAAGCGGCGTCTGGCCGACGATTGCCTTTTCCAGGATCGCTTGCGCCTGGTTTTCCGGATCGGGGTAGAGGCCGAAGATTTGGCTGAGATTCGCCCGGCAGGCTTTCCAAAGCTTGAATCGATCCGCCTTCGCGCCGCTGTGGGTTTCCTCGTGGGGATGGATGTTCCCTTCGCCGAACTTCTCCAGCCGCGTGCGGCACATGAAGCCCCGGCGAACGAACCGCTGGCCGCGCTCCTCGAACTCCTGGTGGTACACGTAGATCGCGGGGTCGGCCTCGGTGAACAGAACGCCCTCACGCATCCAGTTGCGCAGGAAGCGGGCCGCGCGGGTGTAGCGGTTGCTGTGCTCGTCGTCGCCAGGTTCGTCGCGGTTCAGGATGAGCCGGACGACGTTCGCCGGATGCCGCTTGTAGAGCTGCTCCTGCAACTCGGGATCGATTACGTCGTAGGGCGGGGCGATGACGTCGCTGAGGGAACCGACGTGGCCGAGGTCATAGCGGACGCCGCGGAAGGCGGAGATGGTGGGCATGGCAAAGCGGTGGGATTAAACTGAGGGGTCTAGCAACCACGGTGGAAACCGCCAAGTTTACGGCAATGGGCGTCAGTCCGGAATCCCCGCGAGCTGCCGCGGTATATACTTGAAAGGCTCGCACATGCGGCTCAATATGGGTCGATGCATCCCAACAAGCACATTCGCGAGGCCATCAAGTATGCGGAACGATGTGGCTGGACCTTCACTAAGTCGCGTGGCCATGCGTTTGGCAGACTGAGATGTCGTTTCGGCCATCGAGCTTGTCAGTTTTGGGTTTGGTCGACTCCTCAGAATCCCGAAGGACATGCTCGGAACATACGCAAACGAGTCGACGCCTGCCCTGGGAGCAAGAGCCATGATGTCTGAGTTCTATCTTGTCCTTAAGAATCGCGACGCTGACGACAATTTGGCAGACGCCGTCTTTGAAGCTGGCTTCGATGATGCCATGCTAACTATGCGCAATGACCACGCCGCGATTTGGATCACCGACCGCGAGGGCGAACTGACCACCGTGGTTAAAGTGGCCCTGGAGCAAGCTCGGGCCGGAGGCATTGAAGTCCACCACGTCGAAATTGACAACGAAGTCTTTGCGAAGGCTCAATAAAAGCGTCCCGCTTTTGACATCTAAGCACTGTCATCGCGCCGCCAACGTAGGGCTCTAGTACCGGTAATATTCCGGCTTGTATGGGCCCTCGACCGGGACGCCGATGTAGTCGGCTTGCTTCTGCGAGAGCTTGGTGAGCTTCACGCCGAGCTTCGGCAAGTGCAGCCGGGCGACTTCCTCGTCGAGCTTCTTGGGCAGCACGTGCACGCCGAGCTCGTAGTCGTCAGTGTTTTGCCAAAGGGCGAGCTGGGCGAGCACCTGGTTGGTGAAGCTGGTGCTCATCACGAACGACGGATGGCCGGTGGCGCAGCCGAGGTTCACGAGGCGGCCTTCGGCGAGCACGACGATCGCGTTCCCCGTGGAAAGCGTGAACTTGTCCACGGCGCCCACCTCGGCGGGCTTGATGCGTTCCTTCTTCGCGCGGCCGGCCTTCACCTCGTTGTTAAGCCAGGCCATATCGATCTCCAGATCGAAATGGCCGATGTTGCAGACGATCGCGTCGTTCTTCATGCGGGCGAGGTGCTCGCCGGTGACGACGTCGCGGCAGCCGGTGGTGGTGACGAAGATGTCGCCGCGCGGGGCGGCGTCTTCCATGGTGGTGACCTCGTAGCCTTCCATCGCGGCCTGGAGGGCGATGATCGGGTCGATCTCGGTGATGACGACGCGGGCGCCGAGGCCGCGCATCGATTGGGCACAGCCCTTGCCGACGTCGCCGTAGCCGGCGATAACGACCACCTTGCCGGCGACCATGACGTCGGTCGCCCGCTTGATGCCGTCGGCGAGCGACTCGCGGCAGCCGTAGAGGTTGTCGAACTTGCTCTTAGTGACTGAGTCGTTGACGTTGATCGCCGGGACCTTCAACTCGCCGCGCTCGTGCATCTGGTAGAGGCGGTGGACGCCCGTGGTCGTCTCCTCGCTGAGGCCGCGGATGTTCGACAGCAGCTCAGGGTATTTATTGTGGACCATGGCGGTGAGGTCGCCGCCGTCGTCGAGGATCATGTTGAGCGGTTCGCCCGAGGGGAAGAACAGCGTCTGCTCGATGCACCAGTCGAACTCCTGCTCGCTCATCCCCTTCCAGGCGTACACGGCGAAGCCGGCCTTGGCGATGGCGCAGGCGGCGTGGTCCTGGGTGCTGAAAATGTTGCAGCTACTCCAGGTAACCTCAGCGCCGAGCTCGGCGAGCGTCTCGATGAGCACCGCCGTCTGGATGGTCATGTGCAGGCAGCCGGCGATGCGGGCGCCGGCGAGCGGCTTGGTCTTGCCGTACTTCTCGCGGAGGGCCATCAGGCCGGGCATCTCGTTCTCAGCGAGGGTGATTTCCTGGCGGCCCCACTTGGCGAGGCGCTCGAATTCGTCCTTCGAGCAGTTGAGGACCTTGTACGGCAGACGTTCGACGGCGACTTGGGACACGCGGTTGGCTCCTGGCTACAAAGTGTTTTGGTGATTGCGGTTGAGAGGCAGCCCTTGCTGGCGCTGCGGGCTCCTCGGGCTGTGCAATGGCATAGTTATATGATGCCGGGCGTTGCCGGCAACCGCTAGGGCTGGGCAAGCGTGGCACCGATGGCCGGGTTGATTTTTGGCATTATGTCGCGAAACGCATTTTTGGTGACAAAACTCTCCCGAAGGCGTTTTTGGCGGGAAATCGCAGCGATGCGGCGTGACAGAATTCGTGGTTCTGCGTCAGCTTCGTGTTCGGGCGGTGGTTGACGGCTGTGGTGGTTGTCGTGCGCGCGCAGTGCGGCCCTTGTGTACGCATGAACATATCACAGGTGGTGGCCTAAAAGCTACTGGAAAGCAGGGTTGGCGTGAAACCGCTGCCTGAGAGTGGTCGAAGCGAAGTCGTCCACCA
>JAICUM010000216.1 GCA_025935855.1 Pirellulales bacterium
CGGCGGCGGCTCGATCGAGAGTTCGCGCGAACCGCCGGGCGGCAGCACGAGGAAGACCGGCGGCGCGGCGAGCTGGAACTTTTCGGCGGCGGGAAGCTCGCGGCCGAGGTAGTCGAACGCCTTTTCGACGTGCGCGACGCTGACGGCGGTGGGCTTGGTTTCGCTCCAGGCGACGAGCGTTTCGCGCGGCGCGCCGTCGATCTGCGTGCGAAAGAGGTACGCCTTGAGCTTGTCGTCGCCGAGCTTCACGCGGCCGAGCGGCTGGGCGCCGCTCAGCAGGCGGCCGACGGCGGCGAAGGCGACGAACGCGGGCCGGGGCGTCATGTCCTGGTGGATGAGGCCGTACTGGAGATGCCGCTCGACGTAATCGCCGAGGATGAAGTAGAAGGCCTTTTGCGTGCCTTCGTGCAGGGCCTGGGAGAAGACTTTCGCGACGCGGTACGCCTGGCGGTGGAGCATCTCGTCGCTGGGCTCCTTGGTTTTTTCGTCGGCCCAATCGACCGTGAGGTTGAACTCGGTGGTCCACATCGGGCGGCCGCCGCTCACCACGCGGTGCCGGCCGTAGGCGCGCGGGTAGGCCGGCAGGGCGATGTAGTGGTGCAGGTCGTAGCGGTCGAAGTAGGGGACGACATCGTTGGCGCCGAACTCGTCGAGCGTTTCGGGGCGATCGATGGCGAAGACGCTTTCGCAGACAGTGAGCTGCGGGTCGCCGGCCTTGAGGGCGAGGAACGCGGCCTTTTGGAACGAGGCGATTTCGCAGCCGGTGTGGCCGCCGAAGACTTCGATGTCGGGTTCGTTCCATGGTTCGAGGGCGTCGACGAGGCCGTGCCAGCGCTGGGCGAGCTGTTTGTAAAAGTCGTACACGGTGCGCAGGTCGTCGGGGAAGTGGGCGGCGTTGGGGGAGGCCCACGGCGGCGAGGCGTGGTTGACTTGGAGCACCTTCAGGCCGGCGTCGTGCTGGAGGCGCAGGGCGCGTTCGTAGCGCGTTTCGCCGGCCCACTTGCCGCGCTCCGGCTCGAGCTCCGGCCAACTGAGGCGGTCGCGAACCCACTTCACGCCGGCGAGGCGGCAGAGGGTGCAGGCGTCGCGAATCTGCTCGGGGTTCTGGTAGAACCAAGCCATCGCGGCGTCGAGCGCGATCGGCGTGTCCTCGGCGGGCGAGCACTTGGCGACGACGCCGGCGGTGGTGCGGCCGGGGCCGTTTTGCTCGCGGAGCTCGTAGTAGCCGATGGGAAGGGCGCCGAGGTCGGCGGCACCGGCGGTGGGCTGGCCCTGGGCGACTTCTTGGTGATCGACGTCCAGGGCGCGCCAGCCGGTCCAGGTGGTTGGAATGGGAATGCGGACCGTTTCGCCGGCGATAAAGATGTTTCCCGGATGTTCACTGGCCTGGCAGGGGAGGGCGAGAAGAACCGCCGCGAGAATCAGTAGACCGCGGGCAGATCGGAGAGTGAAGCAAGCCATGCGCATCGTAGGGCACGCAGTGCGTGCCATTGCGGTTTCAAGTACCCCGTAGGGGAGTCGAACCCCTGTCTGCGCCGTGAGAGGGCGCTGTCCTGGGCCACTAGACGAACGGGGCGTGGCGGCGTTGGCGGATTGCGGATTGCGGATTGCGGATTGCGGAGGTGAGAATCGGGGCGGCGAATTAGTGATTTTAGGGGGTTGTGGGGGGAGCGGCTAGGGGCGCGCGCTCCCCTCGCGGGTCGCGGCTAAACGGGGGGAATGCGTTTGGCGGCCCGTTAGGAGGTGATGCCTTTGGTGAGGGCCATGAAGGCGGTTTCGAGGTTGATTTCTTCCTCGGTGAGGCGGGTGAGCTTGTGGCCTTCCTGGACGAGGATGCGGGCGAGGTCGCTGTAGTCGTGCTCGCCGGGGGTGAGGGTGACGCGGAGCTGGCCGTCGGAAAAGGTTCCTGCGTCGGAAAAGGTTCCTGGCACCTTTTCGTGTTCGACTTTTTCGACGTAGGTAATTTGCTCGATGAGCTTCGCGGCGGCGTCGCCGTTATCGGCCACGGCGATGCGGAGGACGACCTGCTGGCGGACGCGGCGCATGACTTCGGTCACTTCGTCGTTCACCAATAGCTCGCCGCGCTCGATGATGCCGATCTTGTTGCAGATGTCGGCGAGCTCCGGCAGGATGTGGCTGGAGACCATGATGGTCTTGCCCATCTTGCGAAGCTCCTTGAGCAGGCCGCGGATTTCGATGCGGGCGCGGGGGTCGAGGCCGCTGGCCGGTTCGTCCAGCAGCAGCACTTGCGGATCGTGCAGGAGGACGCGTGCGAGGCCGAGGCGCTGCGTCATGCCGCGGCTGAGGCTGGTGACGAAGGCTTCGCGCTTGTAGCCGAGATCGACGAGCTCCAGGACCTCGTCGCAGATTTTTCGACGGGCCGGGCCTTTGATGCGGTAGGCGGCGGCGAAGAACTCCAGGTACTCAATGACCTTCATGTTGTCGTACACGCCGAAGAAGTCGGGCATGTAGCCGATGATGCGGCGGATTTCCTTCGGCTTGGAGTAGATCGAGTAGCCGCCGACGTAGGCCTCGCCCCAGGTGGGGTTCAGGAGCGTGGCGAGGATGCGCATGGTGGTGGTCTTGCCGGCGCCGTTGGGGCCGATGAAGCCGAAGACGTCGCCGCGCTCGAGCTTGATGTCGATTTTGTTGATCGCGTATAGCTCACCGTATTTTTTGGTGAGGTCGCGGGTTTCGATCATGGTGGAAGAGTCGGACATGCGACGGCGGAGTGAGGGGAAGGTGGATGCTGGATGCTGGATGCTGGCGATAGCCGTTTGTCAGGGCTTCAACCCAGCCTTCCCCACTAGGGGGATGGAGCCGGAGATTTCTTTCGAGCATCTAGCATCGAGGTTCATTGTTTCTTGAGTGGAATGACGAAGCGGTAGTACACCCAGCGGCGGTCTTGGTTGGTGGCGAGGGAGCCTTGGTCGGTGATCCAACTGCTGCCGACGGCGGACGGGGCGCGGGCGAGCAGGATGGCCTGGTCGCCGGCGAGCAGGTGGCTGAGGTCGATGAACGACTGGTAGCGGTTGGGGTTTTGAGTGGAATTGGCGCCGAGGGCGGCGTCGTGGAACATCATCGACTTGACGAGCTGCGGGACGTCGAGCGCTTCGGGCTGCGGCGGCCCGGGGGTGCTGGCGAGAGGTTGACTGCCGGCTTCGGCGCCGCTGGTGGTGAGCGCCGTTTTCACGGAGCTGGGCTGCAGTGTGTCGTCGATCGTGGCGCCGCCGCCGTCGGGTAGGTTTGGCAGCGCGTAGGCCCAGTTGGCGTGCAGGAGGAGGCAGTCCTCCAGTTCCAGGCCGGTGTGGTTGGTGAGGTTTCCCGCGAGCAGCTCTTCATCGAGCAGGCGGAGATCGGCGTCGAGGGCCGGCTGAATCGGCGCCGACCAGCGGCCGACGAGCGTCTTGGTGGACCACTCTTGCACCGGCAGGCCGACAATCGCGTCGAGCGCCGGGGAAAAGGCGTAGCCGCGATCGAAGAGGGCGGTCTGGCCGTTGTGGCCGCGCATGCCGTCCAGTCCGTAGCCGGACGAGCCGAGCCAACCGACGAGAGTTGAAGGGGCAGCGGCAGCCGCGCCATTGCCCGTGTTGGCGATTGTCTTTTCCGCGTAGCGCGGTTCGACGTGCAGGTCGTAGCGCTGGACGTGCGGGCTGAAGAAATGGGTCCAGAGCGTGCCGCGCGCTTGGCCGGCGGCGAGGTCCACGTCGATGATCTCGACCTGGTTCACGCGGAGTTTGTTGCCCTTCATGTGGTAGGCGGCCCAGTAGGCGGCGGCGCTGACGCCGACGACGATCAGCGGGAAGGTGAGCCAGGTAAGCTCCATGCGCTTCAGCACGCGCTTTACGAAGAAGTAGTCGCCGGGGCCGATGAGCAGGATGTAGATGATGACCAGCAGAGCAACGAGGCCGAAGGGCGCAGTCTTCACGCCGACGAACGAGTCGTCCAGCGCATGGCGCAACCGGTCGATGAGGTCTTCTTGCTGCGAGAAGGCGGGGGGCGTTTGGCTGGCGCCGGGCACGAGGGGCGGCCAGTCGAGGGCTTGCCGCAGCAGGGCGGGGCGGCCGGGCCAATCGTTGAGCGGCGTGACATCGGGATCGACGGCGATAAAGGTGACTCGGCCCATGCCGCGGCGGGCGCGGATCACCAGCGGCAGGTCGGTGGGGTTCTGGCCGGAGAAGGCGAGGATGCGGCCCTGGACGTCCTTGAGCTTAGGAACTTCGACGCGTGCGTTGGCGTCGATCGACGAGGCGGATTCCGCGCGGGTGAACGCTTCGATGGGCTGCCATTCGCGCAAGGGGACGAGCGAATCGTATTGTCCGGGGACGAGCGCTTCGAGCGGGCCGCCGGGGCCGAGGAGCTCGGGGGCGTTCGCGCCGCAGAAGATGACCAGCCGGCCGCCTTGTTCGACCCAGCGGTTGATGGCTTCGAGCCGCTGCGAGGCGCCGGCCAGGGGGCGGTACTGCTCGGGTTGATTGCCGCTGAGGACGAGCGTGTCGAGACCCTCGTAACCGTACCACTGGAGCGGCAGGTCGGCGGCGTTTGCGATGCGGATGAAGTGGGTGGCGGTGGATTCGTCGGCGGTCGGTTCGCCGCGGGTGACGTCGTTCATGCCGCGCGTCGTGCCGAAGGCGGCAATCAAACGATTGGTGGCGGGGAGGCCCTCGGTGATGTAGTCGCCGCCGCCTTCTGGGGCGGGGATGAAGGTGCGTGCGGCGCGTTCGTGGCCCGTGTCGTCGACGAAGCGGATGTCGAGGGATGAACCATCCTGCCCGGGGCGGAAGAACAAGCGCGCGGCGGCCGGCTGCCCGGGGGTGATGCCGACCGGACGATCGGGCGAGGTGAAGACCGAGGTAGGTACGCCATCGGGGTCGCGGGTGATGACTTCAATGGCGCCGGTGTAGGCGGCGTCGCCGCCCTGGAGTTGGACTTCGATGGGCGTCCAGCAGCCGAGCTTGTAGACGTTGTTGAAGCCGAGGCGAACGCCTGCGATTTGGAGTTTGGCGGCGTCTTGGGCGGCGGCCGATGACACGACGAGGGTAAGCGTCGCTGCCAGGGCGCATCGAATTGCAAATTTGAAATTTGAGATGGCCGTTGGCCAATTTGCAATGTTCATGGCTTCTCCGCGTCGTCGCAGGCGCAGATGAGATGGCCGCAGCCGGGGCAGCCGGCGCCGTATTTTTCGCGCACGGCGGCGGTGAGATCGACGCCCGCGACGTGGGCGATGGTGGTGAGCCAGGCGAGCACGTCGGCGAACTCCGCGGATTTCTCGGCGTGGGTCCCTTCGCGGAGGGCGGCGGCGAGCTCGCCGACTTCTTCCATGAGCCACATGAAGGTGCCGTCAACGCCGCGGGCCACGTCTTTTTCGTGGTACATGTCGCGGATGAGCTGCTGCAGTTCGCGAAGAGAAATGTCGGCGGCCATTGGGCTATCGTACACAGTTGAGCGGGCGGCTGCGACGGGCGGAAAAGGAGGCGGCGTGGGAAGGGGTCGGGAGTCTTTTGCGACTGGGAAACTTCTTTCAAGTGGAACGCTTCTAGTCGCAAAAGACTCCCGACCCCGGGCCTTCGGCCGGAGCGTCGTTCGGGATAGACTCGATGAATCGGCTGATTCGAGAGATCGCCACTTCGCTGTACGCGTGCTGCCATGAGTGAGTTCGTCACCGTTGCCAAAGTCGGCGCCATCCCGGAGGGGACGGGCGGCACGTTCCAGGTGGGCGACCGGCTGGTGGCGGTGTTCAATCGTGACGGCCAGTACTATGCCATCGACGACCTGTGCCCGCACATGGGGGCTTCGCTAGGGGCGGGTTGCATGGACGGGGAGGGCATCGTGACGTGCCCCTGGCACGCGTGGCACTTCGCGGTGAAGGACGGCACCTGGTGCGACAATCCGCGGATCAAGATCGATGCGTTTGAGGTGCGCGTAGTGGGGGACGAGATTCAGGTGAAGAGCACGCCGATGGGGAAGGGTGAGTAGGTGAGTAGGTGAGTAAGTGAGTAGGTGAGTAAGTGAGTAAGTGAGTAAGTGAGTAAGTGAGTAAGTGAGGCGTTTTTACGTACTTACTCACCTACTAACTTACTCACCTAGTCACCAATCTGCACTTACTTCGCGGGCTGCCACTTCATGCCGATGGTTTGCTCCACCGTTTGGTTGACGGTTTGATTGCCGAGCGAGAATCGGAGTTCGGTCGATTGCTTGATGTTCGACGACTGCAGGCGGCCGTCGGTGCGATCGAACAGGATCTCGCCGCTCGAGCTTTGCTTGGGCACTTCGACCTTCACCTGGCCGCCGCTGTATTTCAACGTGATTTTGGCGGAGAACTTTTCGAGCTTCTTGCCGTCTTTCTCGACGGGGCCTTCATAATGATAGGTCGTCTCGGCGGTTTGCGTGCCGATTTGCGGGAGGGCCGCTTCGGTCGTTTGGGTCCAGGTGGCGTTGTCGTCGAGCTTCTCGGGCAGGACGAATGACGCGGCGGCGACGAGCTTTTTGAAGCCCTCGGGCGTGGCGAGGTCGCCCATCTGGGCGGCGCCGGGTTGGGACTTCAGCGCGTCGGCGACTTCTTTCGGGATCTGGACGTCCTTAATCTCGCCGCGCGGCGTCATCGTCACCGTGAACGGGGTGCTGGTCATCACCTTGAGGAACGGCGCCATGATGGCGGCCTGGCCTTGGGGGTCTTCCTTGGCCGCGGTGTCGATTTGCGAATCCTGGCCTTCGCCGGCCGAGACTTTCATCCGCAGGCGGTCGAACTTTTGCTTGAGCACCGCCGAGCCGTCGTCTTTCACCTGCTCGACGGTCCACGACATGTTCATCGTCATGTTGGACTTCTGGGTAAAGTCGCCGCCGGCGCCGGTTTTGGTGATCGTGATGTCCTGCGTGGATTCGTAGCGGTTGGTGAGACCGGGGGCGAACTTCCAGCGGAGCGGTTCGGCGGCTGAGGACAGGGGGGCGCAGAGATAAAGACTTAAACAGAAGGTCGCGAAGGGCGCAAAGCGGTTGGTGGTGCGCATGGGACGCCTCAAAGAGAAATCAAGGGAATTGTAGTGTTACGGTCGGGAATCCCTCCCCTAGCCCCTCCCTTCGAGGGAGGGGGATCCTGGAAATCATATCGTAAACGTGCCGCCGGGTTGGACGACGATGGGTTCGGCGGCGGTGGAGCGCTTGATCATGTCGGCCCAGGCGTGGGCGTCTTGCGCGATGTCGGGCCAGGTGTTGTAGTGGCAGGGGGCGACGCGTTTGGGGCTGAGGAGCTTCACGGCTTCGACGGAGTCTTCCGGGCCCATCGTGAAGCGATCGCCGATGGGGAGCACGGCGAGGTCCAGGCCGCCGACGCCGATGAGCTTCATGTCGAGGAACAGGGCCGTGTCGCCGGCGAAGTAGAGGCGTACCTCGGGCAGTTCCAGCAGGATGCCGCAGGCGACGCCGCCGTAGGAGCCATCGGGCATACTGGAGCTGTGGTGGGCGATGGTGAGCTTCATGCGGCCGAAGGGTTGTTTGATGGCGCCGCCGGGGTTCATCGCCACGACATTCTCTTGGGAGACGCCCTGCTTTTTGATCCACAGGCTGACTTCGAAATTCGACAGCACCTTGGCGCCGGTGCGCTTGGCGATGGCCGCGGCGTCGGCGACGTGGTCGAAGTGACCGTGTGTGAGGAGGATGAAGTCGGCTTGGGCGTCCTTGGCTTTGATGGGCGCCGTGTCGTTGTCGTCGAGGAAGGGGTCGATGAGCAGGCGGTGGCCGCCGGACTCGATCGCGAAGCAGGCGTGACTGAGCCAGGTGATTTTGACGGGCATCGTGGGCTTCTCGGCGGGCGTGAGCGGGACGGCGTTTAGTAGAACTTGTATCGTGGGTGGTACAATGGGTGCAAGCGGCGTACCGCTTGGGGGGCGGAGTGTGGTGGGCGCGTGTACCCGGCGCTGCGCGTGTAC
>JAICUM010000554.1 GCA_025935855.1 Pirellulales bacterium
AATTTGTATCGCCCCGTCAATCTCAAAGCCGGCGAAAAGCTGCCCGCCGTTTTGTATCTCTGTTGCCATTCGACCAGCGGCCGCGACGGCAACAAAACGGCCTATCAGACCCACGTCATTTGGTTCGCGAAGCATGGCTATGTGTGCCTCGTGCTCGACACGCTGCAACTCGGCGAAATCGGCTCCTATCACCACGGCACCTACAACCTCGGCCGCTGGTGGTGGCATTCGCGCGGCTACACGCCCGCCGGGGTCGAGGCGTGGAACGGCATCCGAGCGATCGACTATTTAATCAGCCGGCCCGACGTGGACCCGGAGCGCATCGCCGTCACCGGCATCAGCGGCGGCGGCGCGGCAACGTTTTGGGTGGCGGCCGCCGACGAGCGCGTGAAAGTCGCCGTGCCCGTAAGCGGCATGTCGGACTTGCACGCCTATGTCGATGAGGAAGTCATCGACCGACATTGCGACTGCATGTTCCTGTACAACTCGTATCAATGGCCGTGGTCGCGCATCGCGGCTCTCGTCGCGCCGCGGCCGCTGTTGTTTGTGAATAGCGATCACGATGACATCTTCCCGATGCCGGCCAACGAGCGCATCGCCGCCCGGCTCGAACGCGCCTACAAGCTCGACGGCGCCGGCGACCGAGTGGACGCCGTCACGAGCATCGGCGGGCACGCTTACCGACAAGATATCCGGCAGGCGGCGTTTCGGTTTATCAACACCTACTTAAAGAACGACCCGCGCCCGATTACCGATAGCGAAGAAGACGTCGGCAGCGACGATCCCGCGTCGCTGCCCATTCGCGGCAATGAGCTGCGCGTCTTTCCGACCGACGCGGACCTGCCGGCTGATGAGATCAACACGACCATCGACCAGAGCTTCGTGCCGCTAGCGCATCCCGCGCCGCCGTCTGTCGGCAACTTCAAGGAATGGCGAGACCGTCTGCTCAAACAGCTGCGCGAACAGAGCTTCAGCTATTTTCCGGTAACAATCCCGCCGGCGGTCAAGCTGCGCGAAGAAGGCCATGCGTGGCGAATGCAATCCGAGGATTCGATTGAGTTTCGCCTGTGGGAGCAAAAGCCGCCTGCCGGCGATTCCAAGAAAGTGCTTCTCGTTGTACTGAATCAGGACGATGCCAGCGAGGAAGCAGACTGGGTCCAGGGAGTCATCAAGCCGGACGAATCGGTCGTCTTTTGCGAACCGCGCGGCTGCGGCGCTACGCGCTGGACGCCGAAGAAGGGCGGAAACGCGAACTACGTCGAGCGCGCGCACGCCCTGCTCGGCCGGACTGTGGACGCAGGCCGTGTGTGGGATGTCATTGCGGCGGCGGCCTACTTAAAGCAGGCGCGACATGCCGAGGTCCGCGTCGCCGGACGCGGTGCGGCAAGCATCCTGGCCGCCTATGCCGCGGCGCTTGATGAGCGAGTCGACGGCGCCGCCATGGTCCTGCCGCGCTTGTCGCCGATGGAGAACGACGCTCCGCAGTTTCTGAACGTGCTGCGGGTTTGCGAGACGCAGGACGTTCTCGGACTGATTGCTCCGCGACCGCTAAGCGTTCAACAGGCCGAGGCCGCAAAGCTTGAACATGTCCAACGAGCTTACGACGCGGCGGACGCGAGCTCGCGCCTTTCCATTGAATAGTCAGCCAGTGTTCTGATGCCGATCGCGCCACATCGATTCGAATTACACAAGCTATCACGGCCCTGGTTAGTTTGCGGGCTAATTTTGCTTGTTGCGTCTCGCGGTTCAGCCGTCGAGCCGAGTAAAGGCCAACGGATGCTGCTCGATCGCGGCCTGCAGATTCATGGCCTCGCGACCAAGAATGATGTGTTCCACGTCGAATCGCTGCAGAAGGCCAACTACACGGGCGTGACCTGGATTTGGGATCCGGACTTGTCGAAGCTTGGCGCCGCGCCTGGTTTCCCTTGGGCGCGGTGGATCAAAGAAGAAGTCCGTGGCCCCAGCGACGCCGAACGACCCTATCTCAAGCAGCTCGTCGCCTTGCAACTGGCCGATGAGCTTGACCTGAACAATCCGGCGGTCCGCGACAAGGCCGTCGCCTGGTTCAAGGAAATCCGCCCGCACTATCCCAACGCCCTGCTCTACATGAACAACTACGGCGGCCAGGTGAACGACGCCGCCCTCGGCGACTTCATCCGCCGCGCCAAGCCGGACATGCTGTCCTTCGACGTCTACCCGTTCAAGTCGGACTACACCACGCATCAACCAAGCGAGCCCGCCCACGGCAGTCCCACCGCCTGGTACAACGAGCTGCGCCGCTACCGCGCGCACGCCCTGCCCGCCGGCCTGCCGGTGGCGATCTACCGCCAGACGTTTCACGCCGAGCAGGATTACGACAAGACGATCTATCGCGACCCCTCGCCTTCGGAAATGAACCTGAACACGTTCGCCGCGCTGGCCTTCAACGTGAAATACTTCATCGACTTCACCTACAACACCGGCGCCTCCTCGCTGTTCACTAAGCCCGGCGGCGATAGTCACCCGACAGCCCGTTACGAACAGCTCACGCGCATCAACCACCGGGCGCGCACCCTCGGCAGGGCACTCGTCCGCTTGAAACCAATCGACGATCTTCGCCGCCAGGACGACGCCAAGGAAAGCCAACCGACAGACCGCTCACCAATCAGCGACGATCTGCACTTCAAAAGCGGCTTCACCACCAGCATCCTCTTCATCCGCGGCCGCTGGGGCGCCGGCAAGGCAAACGAGGTGAATCCCCTGCCGAGCGATTTCCTCCCCGACCCGCAGGCGCCCTCCGACTACAGTTGGTGGGAGCAAGGCAAGAACGACCCCTACCTCGTCGGCTGGTCGCGCACCAATCTCGGCCAGGCGAACGACGGCCAGCCCGGCGACGTGATCCTCGCATGGTTCGAGCCGCTCCAAAATGATGCAACATCGCCATCGCCTGGCAAGCCGCAGCGCTATCTGATGGTCGTCAACGGCTTAACGCATCACGCCGCCGCCGCCGAAGAATGCCGTCAAAAAATCACACTGGACTTCCTGCAAAAGGGCGCGGGCGGCAGCAAGTTCCCCGGACTGCTGCAGCTCGACGCGGACAAGGGCGCCGTCCGCAGCGCTTCGCTCACGAACATCGGCCCGGACAAGCTCCGCCTGAACCTCACGCTCAACGGCGGCGACGCCGTGCTGCTTAAAATCGGCGATGAGGGACGATTTGTAGGCTTTTCGAGGTAATGAACGTGGGCGGAGATCGACGGCGAGCCGGCAATTCCCGCCCGCCCAACTCT
>JAICUM010000262.1 GCA_025935855.1 Pirellulales bacterium
CGTCAGCTTGCCATTGATCTCCAGACATGCGGAAAAATCCCGTGCCTGCATCATCCCGCCATCTGACCCGACCCTCATCCGGCGCCTCGTCGGGAGCTTGCCGCTAGCTATCGGCCGACCATACTGGGCACTGCTTGACGATAAACCAGCACTTGGAGGACAGGCGATGGCCAAACCCTCAACCGCGCCCGCAACCGCGAGGCTGCGTGAATTCTATCGGGCTGGCCAGCGCATCGTCGCGGCCAGCGGCGGCCGCAAGGCGCTCGAGGGCCGAAAGAACGCCTGGGGCGTGAACGCCAAGCTCCAGGCAAAGGAAAAGATGTCACTGTTCGAGATTTCTAAGGCGCGTCAGCTTGCTCGGGAGTACACGCCCGCAGAGTTTGCCGAGCTTTGCCAGCTCGGTGCCGCCCAAGGCCGTCCGCTCTCCAAGTGGCATGTGATGACGTTGCTGAGCATCGAAAAGAAAGGGCAGCGGCACAAGCTGGCGGCCATGGCCGCCACCAAGGGATGGTCCGTGAGACGCCTGGGAGCGGAGTTAGTAGCCAACAGAACCAGAAGTCGCGCTTCCGGTCGGGGCAGTAAGCCGCAAGCCGGCGGGCCGTCCTTTGCGCTGGAGAAGACGCGGCGCCTGGCGGTGGAGTGGCTCAATTGGTCCGAACTGCTCCTCGATCGGCAGCAATCCAAAGCTGTCGGTGACTGGGCCACGACCGCCGACGCCGCTCGTAAGCTCAAGGCCGCGGCCGCCGCCATGCAGGGCGTCCTGAACGCCGTTGAGCGGATAGCCGGCGCCGAATAGCGACCAGCGCTGCTTTTGACCTTGCACTGAACCGATTGCGGCAGCCGCAAATGCAGTGCTCGGCTTGGGAGCTCGCATTCCCCGCCTGCCCTGCGTAGCCCTTCACCGCGTCCCACAGGCCGCCCAGATCCGGAGCGGCTTGCTTCACCAGCAGCTGCTGATGCGCCACGCGAGTCTCAGCCAGCTTAGTGGCCAGCTGCGTGACTTCTGGATCAATCTCTGCGCTAGGCAGGTGAAACATAGCCCGAATCTCCTAACAGCATGCCCTTCTGGTCAGCCATCACGGGCTGGGACTGGCTCTTGCGAGTCGTGTCTTCCATCTGCCCCATCTGCTGCACGTCGAACGGCTGCAGAGCGCCAGAAGTGAGCCGCTGCCGCAGCAGCGGCCGCAGCATCGCCGGGCGGGTGGCGGCCGCCGGGGCCAGCTGCACCAGCTCGTTGTAGACGTCCATCACCTCCATCGGGTCCCTAGCTGAGCCGACAGTCACGTCGTGGCGTTGGGGTCCATCTTGCTTCGCCGCCGATCGTTGACGCGCTTTTATGACCTGATTCTCGCGGCGATGGCGGCAATGTAACTAGCGCTGTCGCTATGCGGAAGATTGCCCGTCACGTATTTGCGAAGCTTGCTGTCCGCTACGTCAGCTGCCGCAACTAGCTCCAAATCATGTCGAGGAATAACACGAATATTCTTCGACGATCGTGGAAGGACGGTGATGGATTCCTCGTCCACCCAAACTACCGCGAAAAGCCTCGGTGAATGCAGCGTGTAGAGCTTCTGGCCTTCTAACGCATGAACGCGCGACCAAAGGTCATTCGACCGCGGGTGGCTTCCCGGGGATCCTGGCAAAAGGGACGGTGGGCGGCATCGATTTGCTGCATCCGCCGGAGCATTTGACTCACGATCAGTTCGGGGCGGGCTGATTCGACCAAAATGGTTCATGGCAAATTCTCCTGACCATTAAGGAAGGGCGGTAGGACTGTTAGGACGGGTAGGACGGTGCCCTACCTGGCTGAAATAACCAGGGATCTAAAAACAAGTTTGAAAGGTCAGTAAACGACCATTAAAGGACAGCGTCCTGCCGTCCCTGGCGTCCTAACCATACTGGCTCAAACGTCGCTCCAGGTCCTCGGCCGGCCTGGCATCCGCCGGCGCAAACTGGCCGCGCCAGAGATAGCAGCGGCCATGTGTCCGCCCGGCCTCCCGAAAAAGCCGCTGAAGCTGTCCTTCGTCAATCATTTGCAGCAACGCGCGGGAATTGACCGCGGTGCCGCGATTGGCACCAGTGGCATCGGCGTACCATTCCGCCGCTACGCGGGCGCGGATGCGAACGGTTTCCGTGTCGGAGATATAGCGCAAACGCTCAAGCCGTTCTCGAAAATATGCTTCGATGTGCTCAGCTTCGTCCATGTCGATGTTAATGGCCCCCTGGCGCTCTACGATGAGGGCCTGTGCGGCTTGGGCGTCCGGCAGCTTGGCCAACACGCCCTGCTCCCAGCTAGCCCAACGTGAGAGCTGCGGCAGGACCGCGGCGGGCTGCCTCAAAGCGGCTATCAAGTCTCCAATAATCGACTCGCGGTTGTCAGCGATGAAGCGGTCCGTCTCTTCCACCCAGCCGCCGGCGAACCGCGCGGCGGCAATGTGGATCGGCACCACCCGCTGGGCCATGTCGGTCGACATGCTTGGCCCATTCATGGTGAGAAACCAAGTCAGCAGATTGGGGCGTTGGCCCTCGCCGGCATAGAGTTGCCGCCCACTGATCTCCCCGGCAGAGACCAGCGACTCGAAGAAATCCCAGCTCAGGCGGCGACCTTTGGGATTGTCAAGCAGCCCGCATCGCTTGAACCGCCCCGAGGGCGACAAGAGCCGAGTTTGGATCTTGTCCGCTCCGTCCCCGAGAGTGACGGTCACGGCGCCGCCGACGAGCTCGGTCATCTTCGTGGCCAAGATGGTCTTCCCTGCGCCACGGCCGACACTGGGAGCAGTGATCAGGAACGCTGGTCGCGCCCCAGGCCGTCCACCCCAAATGACCGTCATGAGGGCTGCTTGGAGAAGATGGCGATCGAGCTCTGTTTCCGGATTGAACCTATCAAGAAGGCCTTGGAGATGTTCGCCCGATCCTGCGTCCGGCACGCTGCATGCGTAGTAGACGCCGTCAACTATCGGTTCATGGGGATAGTACTCAATTGAAGAATATACCTGCGCTGTGCGCTCAAGCTCTACGCAGACTTCGTCCTTGCTGATGAATCGCCCACTGGTTTCCCAATCGATCTGCATAGACCGCTGCAGCCAGCCAAACACCCGGTTCTTAACGTTGTTAGAAAACGATGAGATGCCATGCTTAAGATCATGGACGAAAAGGGATTGTTCGACGCGTCGCGGCCACCCGGCAGTCAGCCACAAGATATGCTCAAGAACCTCCGAAAGCCGTAGGGGTTCTTTGTACAACTTGCCGCCTTCTCCCGACCCCGAGGTAACGAGCCGATAGTTGCGCAGCACGAGCTTCTCGCCACGCTGGCACCGGGTTTCCGCATCGCGCACGCGCTGCAGAATTTCTTCGTCTGAATACTGCCGAGGAAAGGGCCTCGTCTGCTCGTACTGGCGGATGGTAACGACTGCCTCTTGATCGTCGAGGTCGAACTCGACGCAGCGACACGCACACGCTAACAGCCGCCTGGAACCGTCGTTTTCGTTCTCGAAGTTGCGCGTCACCCGAAGCATGGCAGTCAGCGCTTGCTCGTTGGCGTCACCCCCCACCCTGGCATCCGGTGACGCAGTAGTCGCTCCGGCAACCGCGCGGGAGCGCGGCGCCCAATACTGCTGATGCACAGTGTCCAGTCCCGCTTGACACGCCCTGATCGTGCGACGATTGACGAACACCTGCCCCGTAATGGCGAAGAAGCGCAGACGGTCCCAGCCAGCGATCTCTGGCGTCTTATCCACCCCCGTCGGAGCACTAAGTCCTTTCCGGAATGTAGTTCGACTCCCCAGCTCGCGGGGGATCTGTCCAATGCCAATAAGTTTGAGACCGTTGCCCGATGGTGACACTTCGGTATAGGTGGGCATGACATGCAAGATGTCCCGCGCCCAGGGAGTTACCCGCCGGCTGTTCGGGATCAAGCACGCGTCGAGGTCGACGCCGAAGTACGGGTCCACTGGCGTCAGCACGAAGCCCACGCCGGCGAACTGACTTGGCTGATCCAAATACGCGGCTTGAACTGCCTCGAAACTTGACCAGGACGCTGGATCGCTAACTGAAGCGACGCGGCCATTGGGCTGCACTGGGACTTTGGTGCGGCGTCCATCGCGCACTCGCAATTGCCACCCGACCCACTGCGGCAGCTCTTTAAGCGGGTCGGGGATCCAATCAAAATTGACAACCGTTACGCTAGGCAAGGCTGCCGATGTAGGTGTATAATCGGACATGTATTCTCCTTGCGCCCGTTCGCTCCCTCAAAGCGGCGGGCCTTTTTCTTGGCCCGAAGGCATTAAATTGATTGTTCGTATGATCAGTCCGTAAGCAGGGCAGCCTCGATCCGCTTGATATCGGCAAAGCACGTTGTCTTTTAGACGCCGAAGGCATCAAGTTCCCGCTCCACGTCGTCGCCTGGATCGGCACGTGCTTGACTATCCGCTCCGTTGTTAAGTGCTGTTAGAAAGGCTTGCAGTTGGCTTCTTAGTACCATCCGCCGTCCACCAATCAGGAGGGTGTCAAGCCGAGCGCCACGCACGCCATGCAAGCGCCAGCGATGCAGCGTCGAGATGTGGACCTTGAGCTCTTGTGCCACTTGCTGCATCGTCAAGAGCTCGTCAGAAGCGTTGCCAACGAGGGCGGCGAGCGAGTCGGGCACGTCCGTTTTCCAAGAAACTGAAGCCGACGGGCTTGGCACCTCGGCGGGCGCCGTAACGAAGCCGTCTCTATCAGTAGTTTTTCGAGGTGAGAATCTGGAGAGTGCGCCTAGGAAGCCTTGCGATAAGTTGAGAGCAGATAAGCGGTTCTGCGCCCCAGATATTTTTTAGAATTTCTGCCGAACACCTGCGAACGAACGATCATCCTCGCTTGGCGCCGCAATCTCCTTGCCTCGTAGTTGGCGCTCCGGCTGAGGGTTTGGATCCTCAAGTTTGCGAAGCTTTTGAGCAAGTTGTTCATGGTCTTGACAGCATCGGATGTACGCGGCGTGGCTCCCGAAATGCCTCTTGAAAAGCTCGGACGCCGTGCTACTTGACATGCTTGCTGTTTTTGCCATTTGTCGGCAACCGATAGGTTCCAGACCCACGTCCCCGGCAAATCCATGGTGCTGCAACAAAACGGCAATGAACATGTGCTCGGGTTCGTTAGGTAACTTAGCCGGCTTGCCTGGCGATATCGAGGTAGATTCAGCGCCCTCGGAATGAGTGCCAATGGGCGAAGAGGTCCAAACACCAACCCGCCCATCAAGCCAGTCCGAGATCGCTTTCGCCTCTCTTCGTTGGCCGATGAATCGATCAATGGCCTCGTCAACCTCTTTTCCGAACCGGCGCCGCCAGCCGAAATATATCTGCCAGCTGGACTTGCTGAGTTTGGTTGAGCTCGATGCTGCGGCGCGGTGTAGGACGCTCTGGGCGGCTTCGCTGAAAGCGCCCGTTTCCCGCTCGGCTTCAACATGGCCGGCAACTGTCATTAAGTTCAGCAGTCCGCCTGGTGACCACTCCCGGCTGGGAAGCAGCGTCAGGCTGGGGCGTGTTCTTTTGCCGAGGTACCACTCGTCCATGCTGATTAAGAACATTACGTTGCGAAGGTGCAGGCGTCTGACTAATTGTTCGCACACCCGCTTGCCGAGCGGCCCTTCGCGCTCCGCGTCGATCATCGTCTTAAGCGCAGCTTGCTTGGCGTCGAAGACCGCGGCGCGGAGGTCTTCGAGCCGACGGCCGTCTGACGATGCTAACCCGAGGAGGAATGACGCCTCCTCCCAGCGGCAGGGCGACGCCTGGCCCGGCGAACGTGGCCTCGAAGCGTCCGCTGACAGAAAGGTGTATGGCCCGAAGTCAGCAACATGGCGCCGACGGCCATCGAGTTCGTCCAAGCAGTACGGAGAGGATGTCTGGCGCGTGTCGTAAAGCCGGCCCAGGTGGGCATATAACCATGGCGAGCGGCTAAAGTACTTCGGCGGCAAGCCGGTGAGCACCAGATACTTCCGATGCTCATCGAGAAACTTGATGAACTGGGCCAACAGCTCATTGAGTCGTTCTTGGCGATACAATGGCGCTAAAGGATCGGCGATGAGATCAGCAGCGCGGCAGCGTGCCAGCAGTACCGCCACGCCAGCTGTTCCCAGCAGGTCCGTCGCGACATTGATCGACAGATCCTCAAACAATTCAGTCAGAAGTCTCAGGTCGCCAACTTCCAAGGCAGCGCGCAGAGTCGATGTCTGAACGGCCAGGCCTGGCTGGTAGGCCTCGATTGTCTTCTCCAGCAGACCTCGGACATACCTTCGTTGGGCAGCGCTGATGCGGCGGCCGCGCGCCACGGCGTTTTCGACGAACTCATCAAGAGGGTCGACGATCTTATTCTCCGGGGCTCGCTTGGATAGCCAGGTCACTGCTTTGCTCGCGGTCAATTCCTTTGCCATGGGTGGCCGGCGTTGATTTAACCGATCGCTTTGGCGACATCCAGCGCCTTGCCGAGATCTCTTTCGGCATAGATCTGTGTCACATCAGCCTGGCTGTGGCCGAGAACGACTTGGGCGGCTTCTAGCCCGAAGCGCCGGCGCACCTCGGTAGCCGTTGCGTGCCTCAACTGGTTGGGCGACCAGCGGTGGTCGCTTTGCCATCGCATAAGCTCACGACGCTGGGCGTCGTCGAGTTTCTTCTGGGGAAGTTTCGCCAACGTTGGATGTCTGAAAGCCTGATCGCAGGCCCGATGGATGGCCCGGCGGAAACTGTCCGTCGTGTAATGATCGCCAGCAGTACGCTGAGGCCTGCTGCGGCGATTGGAACCGGGCTGATTGCCGCATGAAAGCGGCGTCTTTCGC
>JAICUM010000185.1 GCA_025935855.1 Pirellulales bacterium
GGCTTACAGCGCTGACTGGAAACCCGCCGATGGGCCGCTCACCACGCCTTGGACCAAGGACGTCTCGCCGCAGAATGCGCTGCCCGAATACCCGCGACCGCAGATGGCCCGCGACCAGTGGCAGAACCTGAACGGTCTGTGGGACTACGCCACTGAAGCAAAAGACAAGGAACAGCCGAAAGCGTGGCAGGGCGAGATTCTCGTTCCCTTCCCCATCGAATCCGTCCTCAGCGGTGTCAAGAAAATTGTCCCGCTGGACGAGCGGTTGTGGTACCGCCGCACCTTCCGGCGGCCGAAGATGGCGAACAACGGCCGCCTGCTGCTCCATTTTGGCGCCGTCGATTGGCAGTGCACGGTCTGGGTGAACGGCAAGCAAGTCGGCGAGCACAGTGGCGGTTACGATCCGTTCACCTTCGACGTCACCGACGCGGCGCGCGACGGCGAGAACGAGCTGGTCGTCGCGGTGTTCGATCCCACCGACTCCGGCGCGCAGCCCCGCGGCAAGCAAGTTCGCGCAGCGCGCGGCATTTGGTACACGTCCGTTACCGGCATCTGGCAGACCGTGTGGCTCGAATCGGTCCCGCATGACTACGTCAAATCGCTCAAAATCGTGCCGGACGTCGATCGCGGCGTCGCCCACATCACGGTGAATGCCTCGAAGGGCGGTCAGAAGGTGCGCGTCGCCGCGCGCGACGGAGCTACGACAGTCTCCAGCGCCGAAGGCGAAGCCGGCAAGCCAATCGAATTGTCGATCAAGGACGCCAAGCTCTGGTCCCCCGACTCCCCGCACTTATACGACCTCGACATCGAGCTGCTTCAGGACGGCAAGCCCGCAGACTCCATCAAAAGCTACCTCGGCATGCGCAAGATCGCCGTCGCGAAGGATGCCAACGGCGTGAACCGCCTGATGCTCAACAACAAGCCGCTTTTCCAGTACGGTCCGCTCGACCAAGGTTGGTGGCCCGACGGCCTCTACGCGGCGCCCACCGACGAAGCGCTCAAGTACGACATCGAGATGACCAAGAAGTTCGGCATGAACATGGCCCGCAAGCACGTGAAAGTCGAGCCGGACCGCTGGTATTACTGGTGCGACAAGCTCGGCCTGTTGGTGTGGCAGGACATGCCCTCGGGCGACTTCGAGCGCGACGAGGCGGGCCGCGAAATCTATCTCCGCGAGCTGCAGGCAATGATCGACGCCCGTGAAAATCATCCGTCGATCGTCATGTGGGTTCCCTTCAACGAAGGCTGGGGCCAGCACGATACCGAGTCGGTCGTCGCTTGGCTAAAGAAATATGACCCCTCGCGGCCAGTGAACGAGGCGAGCGGCTGGAACGACCGCCACAGCGGCGACGTGTCCGACATGCACGATTATCCGGGCGTCGCCATGCGGCCAGTCGAAGACAAACGCGTCGTCGTGCTCGGCGAGTTCGGCGGCCTCGGCATGCCGGTGTCGAAGCACACCTGGCAGGACGAGAAGAACTGGGGCTACGTCTCCTACAAATCGCCGGAGGAACTGACCAACGCCTACGTCAACCTGCTCACCGCCATGCGGCCGCTGATCGGCCAGGGATTGTCGGCGGCCGTATACACGCAAACGAGCGACGTGGAGATCGAAGTCAACGGACTCATGACATACGACCGCCGCGTGGTGAAGATGGACCTCGATCGCATCGCCGCCGCGGCCAAGAAGCTGTATGGCCCGGCGCCCACCGTGGCGACGCTCGTCCCCACGGGCGAGAAGGCGCCGCAGGTGTGGCGTTACGAAGTCGACAAACCGGCCGACGATTGGACGAAGCCAACGTTCGACGATTCGAAGTGGAAGCAGGGCTCTACTGGCTTCGGCGGCAGGTTTAACGGGGGGTTGAAGTTCAGCACGCTATGGGAGTCGCCCGACATCTGGATGCGCCGTACGTTCACTTCGAAGGAAGCGCCGCGCGGCGAGCTCTTCCTGCGCATTCGCCACGGCGGCGAGGTTGACGTTTACCTCAACGGCGAGCGCGTGGCCGCGCGGACCAGCCACCGCCCCGCCTACGGACTGATTCCCATCGATCCGGCGGCCGCGAAGCATCTCCGCACTGGCGAGAATACTCTGGCTGTCCATTGCCACAACGACGGCGCCGGCCGATTCATCGACGTCGGTCTTTTCGAGATCATTGAGCCATCGTCGACGTCTCCTGACCCCAAGGTGGCCAAGCCGTCTCCATAGTCCTATGCAGGCCCAAGCCCCATCATCCGCCGCCACGCGCTGAGCTGCCCCAGGTGCAGCATCATGTGGCCGCCGAGATAGAAGTTGATCATCGAGCCGACCGTCGGGAACCGCTCGGCGAACGTCCCGCCGAGGGGATTAGGCTGCTCGAGCACGTCCTCCGCCGCCTTTGGGAGCGACTCCAGCACAGCACGATGCCCGCTGAAGAACGCGCCCGTCACTTCGTCCATCGACGGATAGATCCGTCCTTCCGGATCGTCGCGGCAGGAGGCATCCTTGGAGAATGCTTCCTCAAATGCCGCCGGCAAATCCATCGCGTCGCCGTCCGCGCCGAGGTGCCCCAATATCTTGGGCGGATAGAGCGACAGGTGGCCGTAGATAAACGCCGGATGGTTCGATGGCACGACGAAACCGCCCGGCGCCGCCAGCCGCGCGAACTGATCGGCGCGAATGCCTGAGAACAGCCGCTCGGCATAGCCCATGCTCGCCTTTAGATTGTCCGCCAGCGTTTCACCGAACTTGCGTGCCATGTCGATCTCCTTACCACGATGCCTTGTCCCAACGAGCATGATGAGCGATTGGGGCGCCGATCGCCAGTCGCCCACCTAGCTTGCGGCGACGCCGTGTGAGTCGCTGGCGGTGGCTTCGCCGGTCTGTTGAAGCCACTGCCAGCGGAACGCAAGAATGGCGGACGAATCCTGACCGCAGTTCTTCCTTCAAGTAATCGCCGAAAGCTCGTTGGCGGCAATCCATGCACCGCGACCGCGATTCGATCGATTTGGTGGCAGAGAGGTGCCTGCGCTTGAAACTGCCATTAAGTGTCAGAACAAAACCCGCCCTGGAAGGACAAAGCCCGTGTGCGGCATGATTTAAGTCATTCGCCAAATGCGAGTTAGCAGCCCGCTGAGCAAACTGACACTAGTGTCACTTATGGATGCCCTTTTCTTGAGAGAGTGACGAACGGGCGTCCGGTCAAACCTCTGCTTCCGTTCGCGGAATTTGCCTGAAAACTCCTTTGGAAAAAAGATTGCCACCGGTGTCACGACGGATTATCATCAGCGATGTCAGGCGGTGCCGGGCAGAACGATCGCGTTTTGCTCCCGGCTGCTTATCATCCAGTTTGGCTCGCCGTTTAGCGCCGAAAGGCTAACGTCTAATGAGTGCGGA
Source organism: Pirellulales bacterium (assembly GCA_025935855.1). Taxonomy (GTDB): domain Bacteria; phylum Planctomycetota; class Planctomycetia; order Pirellulales; family Lacipirellulaceae; genus Lacipirellula. Next base: position 3,374 of record JAICUM010000185.1, read on the forward strand.
CGCTCCGCGTTACAACTTGGGGAGGACATTAATGAGACGCTTTTCTTGTTTGGGGTTTGCGCTGGCCCTGCTCTTTACGGGCGCGCAAGTCTGGGGCCAGTCGGTCACGTTCGATTTTGAAACCGGGACGGACCAAGGCTGGGGGCATCCGTTCGGCAGCGGCGATGCTTCCGAGGATTTCCCTGTCGTTTCAATCGGCGGCAGCCAACGCATGGCAGTCGCACGAAACGGCGGCTTCCAGGAGGCGGAATACAATACCGGCAATGCCGCTGATCCCTTCTATCTCGCCATGGCGGCAGGCACGGCGAATCCTGGCGGCTACAAGATCTCGTACGACTGGTATGTCGATACCGCTAATTGGGGCGCCAACGCTGGCACCTTCCTGCAGTTGGGCACCTATGTGAACAGCGGCAGCGGCTACTACAATCAGGATTTTCCGGGTTCGGGCAAAGACGTTGAATTGAACGGTACCCAGTTGGCAAGCGGCGGAGTCTTTTCGGGCACCGTTTCCGAGACATTTACCCAAAAAGGCTATGCCATTCCGCCAGCGGACACGTTCTTCCGCTTGGGCGTGATCATCAATGGCGACGGCTCGGCCCAAGTCGTCCACTACGACAACATGAGAGTCTCGCCGGTGCCTGAGCCGGCGACGGCCGCGCTGATCGGCGCCGGTTTGCTTGGCTTGGCGACGCTTCGCCGGCGCAAGTAAGCGACGTCTTAAGGGTCAAGAAACGAAACCGCTTCGGCTGCATCTGGCGGCCGAAGCGGTTTTTTCTTTGCGCGTCATCGGGCACGGTTCCTAGTTCGCATTTTTACCGGCCATCACTTCGCGGCCCTTGGCCAGCGCGTCAAGCCACTCGGCGCTCCGCCGCGTATAGGGCCCCTGTTCCTCAGGCGTTGCCAAGTGGTTGTGCGGCGATTCGACCATCGGCGCCGCTTCTTTCGGTCCGGCGATTTGATTAAATGCCGTCCAAATTCCGGCCGGCGGGCAGGTCGTGTCCACAAAACCCATCCCGACGAGGCTGCGCGCTGTGATGTGCGGTGCAAAGTTCACCGCGTCGAAGTAACGCGCTGTTTCCATGACCCGCGGCTTGTCCGCCGGGAAAAATGGATAGCCGATCGACCGGCCGTGCAGCGGGGCGTTCAAGTCGCAGCCCGCCGGCACATTCACGATCAGATGCGTAATCTTCGGATGCAGCCCCGCCACGCACAGCGCCTGCTGTCCGCCCATGCTCGTGCCCATGACGACCAGCGTCTTGCCATCCCACGCCGGATCATTCGCCAGATGATCGATCGCCCGGTAGTCGGCCAGGTACATCTTGCGAAAGTAGCTTTTATCGCGGTGGTCCCAGCCAATGCGCTCGTAGTGCTTCAACTCATCCGGCAGCGCGTCGTAATATTCTTTCGGCTCGTTCGGAAGCACGTCGTGCGGCTCGATGTTCAGCACGATCCAGCCCTTAGCGGCATGGCCAACGATCCAGGACTTTTCGAGCGGATACGGTGGGCTCGCCCACTGCAGAATCAGCAGCGCCGGATGCTTCTTACGATCCTTGGGCCGTGCGTATTGGCCGTAGACGTGACCGCGATCGAGGTGACCCATACGGACCGTGCCGTAGGCGACGCCGGCGATGCCGCTATCGCCGGGAGTGAGCACGGGGTTTTCCGGGACGTTCTTGAGCAGTGCGACCTGCGCCTGCCAGAACGCGTCGAAGTCCGGAGGCCGCGGCGTCACGGGCTTTAATCTCGTCGGCGCCACGGCGGCGCCGGCGACGGCCGAGTTTTCCGCGTTCGCGCCTTCGACCGGCGTGACGTCTGCATACAGCATCGCTGGTTCGCCGACTTGCAACTCAATTCGCTGATCGCCGCCCGTCAAATCGAGCTGCCCCGAGGCGATCACCTCCGCGTTGTTCTTCTTGACGGCGTACTTGTACTTGAGCGTTTTGACGCCGCGCGCCTCCGGCCGATGCACCGTCCAGCCGACGGTCTCCCCTTCTTCATAAATGCCGCTTGCCTTGAACGGAACCAGCGACGGCCCTTCCGGCTGGTTGCGAGCAAATGCCGGCGACGCCTGCCACTGACTAGCAAGTACCAGTAGGGCAAACGCAATCCGATAAGTTCTATAGCGTCTTGTTGCCCGATTCGCAAAGACGAAATCAAACATATCTTCATTCATTGGCTGAACACCGCGGACATAGACGAGCTTATCGTGAGCTTTCGCCGTTATGCTCTGCTCCTCGCGAGTCCTTGGCTGAGGACTGAACGGTGAGCGCGACGCTCTGTAGATCCACCGAATCTCGGCCGACCATAATCTCGAACTCGCCGGGCTCGACCAGGTAGCGATTGTCGATGTTCCAGAAGGCGAGGCTCTCCGGCGTGATCGGCAATTCGACGGTGCGCGTTTCGCCCGCCGGCAGATGCACCCGCTTAAAGCCTTTCAGCTCCTTCACCGGCCGAGTTACCGAGCTGACCACATCGCGGATGTAGAGCTGTACGACGGTTTCGCCCGGGCGATCTCCCGCGTTCGTGACTTCCACCACGACCTTCGTTGATTCGCCGATTGAGATAGTGGATCTCTCCAGCCGCGGCGTGCCGAAATGGAACGTCGTGTAGCTCAAGCCGTATCCAAACGGAAACAGCGGCGAGACGTCGTTGAACAAGTAGCCCCGCCGCGCCGACGGCTTGTGATTGTAAAACGCCGGCAAATGGCCCGCGGAGCGTGGCATGGTGATCGGCAATTTGCCGCTGGGATTCACGTCGCCGAACAGCACCTCGGCCACCGCTTCGCCCGTCGCCTGGCCCAAGTACCAGCACTGGAAGACCGCCGCCGACTTCTCAATCAGATTCTGAATCGCCAGCGGCCGGCCCCCGAAGACCAGCGCGACGATCGGCTTTCCCATGGCAGCAATCGCGTCGATCAGCTCGTTCTGCAGGCCGACCAGCTCCAGCGACGTGCGATCGCCCAAGTGATTCAGCGCCCACGCTTCACGTGAGGTTTGCTCATTGCCGCCAAGGGCCAGGATGACGGCGTCGGCGCGCTCGGCCAGCGCCGCCGCCTCGGCAATCGACTTCCGATCTTGCTGCGGATCGTGTGGCGCCACGTCGTCCTGCCACCAACCGCCGCCGATCGTAATTTTGCAGCCTTCGTGGTGTAGCACCTCGACGGCGCCGGCCACGCGGCGGCGAATCCCTTCGAGCACCGTCGTCTTCTCCAACGGCTGGCCGCTATACCCACCGAGCAAATCGCGGTTCGCGTTCGGCCCAATCACGGCAATCGTTTTTAGCTTGCGCGGATCAAGCGGCGCCGTCCCGTCGTTCGTCAATAGCGTAATCGTCTTCCGAGCCGCCTCCAGCGCCAGCGCTCGATGCCCTTCATCGACCGCCTGCAGCTCGGCTTCCGACGGATCGACATACGGGTCCTCGAACAGCCCCATGCGGAATTTCAGTTCCAAGAGCGGCGCCACGAGCTCGTCAAGCTCCGACTCCGCCAGGTCGCCTTCCTGCACCAGCTCCACCAGATGCTTGTAACAGTCCGGCTCCGGGAGTTCGATGTTCACGCCGGCCCGCACGGCCAGGAGCGCCGCCTCTTTGCCGTCCTTCGCCACGTGATGGCCGTAGAGTTCCGGACGACCGTCCAGCTCGCGGATGGCATAGTAATCAGACACGACCGTGCCGGTGAACTTCCATTCGCCGCGAAGCACGTCGCGCAGTAGCCAGCGATTGGCGTGCGATGGGACCCCGTCAATTTCGTTGTACGAGGCCATTACGCTCCGCGTGCCGCCGCGCTCGATCGCCGCTTTGAACGGCGGGAGAAATGTCTCGCGGAGCGTGCGCTCCGACACGTTCACCGGAGCGCAGTTGTTGCCCGACTCCGGCTGGCCATGAGCGGCGAAGTGCTTGAGCGTCGCCACGAGGTGCGCTTTGTCGCGAAAATCGCCGCCGCCTTGCAAGCCTTGCACGGCGGCCACGCCCAACTCGCTCGCGAGGTGCGGATCTTCGCCGAACGTCTCTTCCACGCGGCCCCAGCGCGGATCGCGGGCCACGTCCACCACCGGCGTGAGCGCTTGATGCGTTCCGCGCGATCGCGCCTCGGCCGCCGTCGCCGAGTACACGCGCCGCACTAAATCCGGATCAAATGTAGCCGCCAGGCCGATTGGCTGCGGAAAGCTCGTCGCCTCCGGCCCCGCGAGGCCGTGCAGGCATTCCTCGTGGAAAAACACGGGAATCCCCAGTCGGCTATTCTCGATGAAGAACTCTTGAATCGCGTTGGTCAGCTCCGCCATCTCGCGGGCTCTCTTACCGCCGCCGGAATCGCTGATCCGCCCGATCTGGCCGATGCCATGCCCGTGGCCGAAATACTTGCGGGCCTTTTCGAGATCGAAATTGCCATGCTCGTCAAGCAAGAGCTCGTTCTTCTGCCGCCAGACGCACGTCATCTGCGCGGCCTTTTCATCCACCGTCATCCGCGCGAGCAAATCCCCCACGCGCTCGGCGACCGGCGCCCGCGCGTCGCGGTAACGCGGCAGCTCCTTTTGTGAAACAATCGTGCTCATGGCGTTCTCTGTTCCGTCTTCGATGCCTTCACATTTTTTGATGGCGAATTGTCTGTCTTGGCTGTGCCGATGACTGCTTGGAAAGCCGGCTTGGGCTTGAGCTGTCGATCAAACAGCAGCGGATAGGAGGTGCGGCCGCGCACCGGCCAGTTGTTGAGCCAGCTCTGCCCGTCATGCACGCCCCAAAAGGTGACGCGATCGAGCTTGTCGCTGTTTTGTACAAACGCTTGAAAAATGGTTTTGTAGCGCTCAGCGAGCGCCTTGCTCATCTCCGGCGGCAGCCCCTTTGCGTGGGGGTTCAGCTTGTCGTTGCCGGCGGAGGTGCGGCTGACCTCGGCGCCCTGGTTGCCATCGGGCGGCGGCAGGAGGTTGATGTCCAGCTCCGTAATCATCAGCTTGACGCCAAGCTTGCCATAGTCGGCGAACATTGCGTTGATCTCCGCCGGCTTCGGGTAGTCCAGGCCCCAATGTCCCTGCAGGCCCAGGCCGTCAACGCGCACACCCTTGGCTTTCAGCGAACGCACCAACCGACCAATCGCCTGCCGCTTCACCGGATGCCATTCGTTGTAGTCGTTGTAGTACAGCTCGGCGTCCGGGTCGGCCTCGTGGGCGAATTGGAACGCCTTCTCGATGTAA
>JAICUM010000386.1 GCA_025935855.1 Pirellulales bacterium
GTTTTTTTTGTACCGTGTAAATCGTCTTCTTTAAATATACACACCCTTTAAAAAACACTCCCGACCCCGTTACGTGCCATTACGTGACTCAAACATCCTACCGTCCGCGGCGGCAGTTGAGATAGGGACCGCGAGGGAATTCGACATTCCCATTGCACTCGGCGACGTAGCGCTTTTAACCGCCGCCGCGAGCAGCTATTCTTGAACGCTGGCGGCTTGTCTGCGAAAGCTGCTCCTTGTCCAGGTTCGTTCCATGAAGCCGCCAGAATCGCTCGAAACGCCGGTGGACGCGGGTGACGCGCCGCCGCCGGTCATCCACTATCCGCCGACGCCCGTCACCTGGCGATTGGGAATTCTCGCCGGCATCTTCGCCGTCGCGGTGCTCGCCTATCTGCTGCGCGGCGCGATCGGTCTGCACGGACAGTCGATCGCCGGCATCATCTTTTTCTTCGGCATTGTCGCCGCATTCTCTGCGAATCTCCGCGCCGTGAATTGGCGCACGATCGGCTGGGGCATTGCCCTGCAGGTTCTGCTCGCACTGTTGGTGCTCAGAGGCCGGGTGACGATCGGCGACAATACGTATTCGGTTTATGCCGGGTTCCAACGCGCCGGCGACGTCGTGCGGCACTTCATCGACTATTCGACCGAGGGCGCGGAGTTCGTCTTCGGCAATATGGCCGACCCGCGAGGGCCGAACGACGGCGGAACGTGGTCGCGGCTGTTTCCGAAGAACTACATGTTTCAGTTCGCGTACATCGCGCTGCCGCCGATTCTGTTTATCTCCGCGTTTTTCACGGTGCTGTACCATTTCGGGATTCTTCAAGTCTGCGTTCGCGCGCTAGCGCGCGTCATGCTGTACTTGATGAGAACGAGCGGCGCCGAAACGCTCTCGGTGGCCGCGAACGTCTTCATGGGCCAAACCGAGGCGCCGCTGATTATCAAGCCTTACGTGCCGAGGATGACGAACTCGGAGTTGTTCGTGCTGATGGCCAGTGGCATGGCCCACATCTCCGGCGGGCTGATGGCCGTGTACATTAGCTATGGCGCCGACCCCGTGGCCGTGATTTCGACGTGCGTCATGGCTTGCCCGTGCAGCCTGTACCTCTCCAAGCTCTTCTTGCCGGAAGTGAGCAAGCCCGAAACCAGCGGCATGGTGAGCAAGGAGGGGCTGAAGTCTCCCTACGTCAACGCCATCGACGCCGCCGCCGCCGGCACAAGCGACGGCCTGAGCCTGGCCCTGAACGTGGCGGCGATGCTGATCGTGTTCATCGCCTTTGTCGCGATGTTCAACGGCATCCTCGGGCTCATCGATACCGCGCCCTTGGAAAGCTGGACCGGCTGGGATCTTCCCGACCACTTCACGCTGCAATGGATCTTTGGCAAGCTCTTCTCGCCGGTGGCGTTTTTAATGGGCGTCGCCATCGAGGACATCGAGCACGTCGGCACGCTCCTGGGTATCAAGCTGGCCGTGAATGAACACGTCTCCTTCTTGACGATGAAAGACATGATCGCCGGAGGGCTGATGAGCGACCGGTCGCGGCAGCTCGCCGCGTACGCCCTGACTGGCTTTGCCAACTTCTCGTCGATAGGCATTCAACTCGGCGGCATTGGATCGCTGGCGCCGAACCGCCGGCATGACCTGGCGAGGCTTGGACTGCGAGCGCTGTTCGTTGGATTCACTGCGTCGCTGCTGAACGCCTCCGTCGCCGGCCTGTTTTTGGCAAGCCAGTAGCGGTGGCTTCCAGCCGCCGCGAAATTTGGCGCCGGTTGCCACCGTGGCTGGAAGCCGCCGCTACGCTTCGTGCGCCTCGACGGTGTTGAAGATCCGGTCGCCGGCGTCGCCAAGCCCCGGCACGATGAATTTCTGGGCGTTCAGCTCCGGATCAATTTGACAAACGTAGATCTGAGCTTCGGGAAACTGCGCCGCTACGTTCGCCACGCCTTCCTGCGGCTCTTTCTGCGACAGCACTTTCATTTGCGGCACGCCCCATTGGCGTAGAGTCATCAGCGCGGCCGTCGCCGAGCCGCCGGTGGCGAGCATCGGATCGAGCACCAGCGCTACGTCCACCGGCCGATTCGGCGGCAGCTTATCGTAATACCGAACCGGCTGGGCGGTGGCTTCATCGCGGTACAGGCCGAGGTGCCACACCTCGGCCATCGGCAAGAGATCCAGCACTGGATCGACCATTCCGAGCCCGGCCCGCAGAATCGGTACCAGCCCAATCCGACCGTGGACCTGCACGCCGTCGGCATGAGTGAGCGGCGTCTCGACGCGGTAAGGCCTCGTCGGCAAGTCCTGCGTCGCTTCATACGCCATGAGCGCCGCGAGCCGGCGAACCAAATCGCGGAACTCGCTCGGCCTCGTTTGTTTCCGCCGCATGCGGGTGACGTGATGCTCGACCAGTGGATGCTTGACTAGATACACGCCGCCGCGCCGCGAAGTCGGCTCTTCAATCGGCGCGAAGTCGTCCACTGATTCAGCCATCGTGCTGCTTGCCATAACAAAGGCCTCACGCGACGGCGGAGAAAGAGAAAGCGGCCGCCGTGCGTCATTTTAGTGTGGCAGCAAGCAAGGCGAAAGGCTTGACGTGGGAGGAGCCGATGCGACCCGTGCATCGATTAGATAGCCGAGCCATTCTGGCTCGGCGCCCGGCCAGGATGGCCGGGCTATCTACGTCGGTGTCATTCTGGCGTGACTTACTACACGCCGATCAAGCAGTGGTCCAACATCTCCGCCGGCGTGCAGATGTAGCTCGCATAGAATGGCCCGAACTCGGCGTACCGTGCGCTCGCTTCGTCGAACCGCATGTGATAGACGATCTCCTTGAGATACTCAGGATTTGTCGCCCACAGCGTGACGCCCCATTCCCAATCTTCGAAGCCAAGCCCTACCGTGATGAGCTGCTGCACCTTCCCGGCGAACGCCATCCCGCTCTTGGCGTGCTCGCCCATCAGGTTCATCCGCTGGTCCATTGGGAGCAGAAACCAGTTCTCGCCCACTTTGCGCTTCTTGTTCATCGGGTAGAAGCACGTGTTCGGATAGGGCGGAAAATCGGGCGTCAGCCGCTGCTTGTTCATGTGCACCAGGCGATCGGCGTATGCCTTCATTTTCGTCTGGTATACCGAGCTGCCTTCGGTCTCTCCCTCGGCGATCAGCCGCGCGCCATATTGCTCGGCGGTCATCACGTACTCGCTGATCTCGGTGACCGAGACGAACGAGTACCCGGGCGTGATCGCCGGCCCCAGCGGCCCCGCCATCAATCGCTGATGCACCCGATCCACGACCAGCGGGTCGCGGTCCAAGACCATCAGGCCGAAGTCGGCCTTGGCGCCGGAGACGATGGACGTTTGCAGCCGCAGCGGTCCGCCGTCACGGGCAGGATCGAGCGTGGCGATCAAGGCGTCCCGGCCCGCGGCGACGCGCTCGCTCGGCATGTCGGCTAGCCGACTGCGATTGAACGTGTAGTAATAGTGGGTCGAGTGCCAGCCACCGCTGGCCGGGAGGCGCGAAATTTCGGTGGCGGTGGTCGAAGCGGCGGGACGATTCATGGCGAGGATGGCGGAGCAAAAGCAGGCGTTGCAGAAGCATCAAGTCAACTCGCATGGTAGCAGAATCGTCTCCTGGAGGTGAATGAGCAGTGCTGTAGAAAGTTCAACTTTCCTTGATCTCCGAAGCGCCTTCGCCCTCCGGTCGGTCTCGTGGAATTTCATGCCATAATTCGCCGAAGAGGTCGCGCAACGAGGGGTCAAGCTTCTCTCCGAATTCAAGCGGCAAGTGCAAAGCGCGGATCAATTCTTGAGCGTCGCCTAGATCCTTCCGGCGGCCAGCGCCTCGACTTGACGCTAACTTGAGTTCCATGAGTTTTTCGAGATTTAATACTTTGAGCCCGTCTCGGACCTCGGCCACCTGGACTGGATCGGGAAATGATACGGGCCCAGGACGTCCGTCGCCCGGAAACTGCCCGGTGATCAAAAACTCAATTCGCACTCGGCTGTCAGCGTCACGCAGGTTCTTGCTCTTCTCGAACGGCCTCAAGTAGCCGCGCCCCTCGACTTCCTCGTGAATCCTCGCCAGTCCCTCGCGCGTCACAAGGATATCGACGTCTTCGGTAAATCGCCGAAAGCCGTGAAGGAACATCGCCATGCCGCCGACGATTACGTAATCGATCCCAAGCTCATCGAGCCGTTGTGCGATCCGGCGCATGGCCTTGTGGACCGCGCTTTCGCCTTCAAAGTGCATGCTTCCCTCTTGCAAAGCCCAATGGAGATCGCCGTCGAGCCGAGCTTCGTAAGTTATCATGCGTTAATGTAGCTCAAAGGGAATCGACCGTCACAGAAAAGTCGTCAATCAGCCGGGCGATGACTTCATGCGTCAGTGCCGCGGGAATGCGCGTGCGCGGCTGGCCGGGCTGTTTTTCATAGCGGCTCAAAGAAGCCAGGCCACCGCGGCGGAGAAGGAGTTCATAGTACCGCGCGCCGTTGTCGTCCTTGTGCGGCGGGTTGCTGCGCATCTGCACGCTGCAGCCCTGGGCGTCCGTTTCAATGGGCGCGATGGGCTCCAGCAGGTAGTTCACGCGCAGAGCCAGATCGCGGCTAGCCGCTTGCAACTGAGATGTCGTGGCATTTGCCAGCTCCGGCGTTTCCAGAACGATTTCATCAATCGACGCCGCGAACGGATCGCACTCGAACGCTTCGCAGAGGACGACGCGTTGCCCTTCGCTCAGCGAGATCGACCGGCCGCACTGTCCGACGCTGGAACGAAGTTCATCGAGAAGCTTTGACGACAGACTCATGGCGACGCCTCGTGTTCATCCGCCAGTCCAATGGCTTCACCCTTCTCAAGTTCGTGATCTGTTCCATCGAACGAAA
>JAICUM010000172.1 GCA_025935855.1 Pirellulales bacterium
AACCCCCCTTTTCCTTACCATCACGGCGCTTTTAAACCCCCCCCCTCTTTGGCCCGGCGCGGGGGGGGTGCTTTTTTGGCGCCGGGCCCCCCCCCCGGGGACTCCCTGTGCCCTGCCCAAAACCCCCCCCGACCCCTTCCTCGCCCGCTTGCCGAATCAATGGCCCCACTGCTCAAAGAAAACCGCGCCGTCGCCTCAGTCGAAGCCATCCGCGCTCATTTCCCCGCCCTGGCACGAATGCACCGCGGCCATCCGGTGGCGTACTTCGACGGCCCCGGCGGTACGCAAACGCCTCACCAGGTCGCCGACGCGATGGTGGAATACTTGTTCCACCACAACGCCAATACTCATTGGGCGTACCCCTCGAGTGCGGAAACCGACGCGATTTTGCAGCGCGCCCGCGAGGCGATGGCCGACTTTCTGAACGCGGCGCCGGAGGAAATCGTGTTCGGCGCCAATGCCACGACGCTGGCGTTTCATTTTGCCCGGGCGATTGGCCGCGAACTGAGGTCAGGCGATGAGATCGTCGTGACGGAGTTGGACCATCACGCCAATGTCGGTCCGTGGCAAGCGCTCGCCGTCGAGCGGGGCATTGTGCTCCGCATGATCCGCATGGACGCCGCGACCGGGCAGCTCGATTGGCGTGACTTCGAGAGCAAGGTGAGCGACCGCACCAAGGTCGTCGCGATCGGCGCCGCCTCCAATGCGCTCGGCACGATTAACGATATCGTTCGAGCGGCGGAACTGGCGCATTCGGTCGGCGCGTTGGTTTTAGTAGATGCCGTTCACTACGCGCCGCATCATCTGGTCGATGTTCAGACGCTGGGCTGCGATCTATTAATGTGTTCGGCGTATAAGTTCTACGGTCCCCACGTGGGCGTGATGTACGGCCGGCGGGAGGTGCTGGAGCGATTGCCGTTTCCAAAATTGGAGCCCGCGCCAGATGCGGCGCCGGAGCGCGCCGAGACTGGCACGCTCAACCATGAAGGCATTGCCGGCGTCGCGGCGACGGTGGACTTTTTAGCCTCGCTGGCGAAAGGCGGCGAGAACAGGCGGGAGCGACTGGAGGCGGCGTTTGCCGTGCTCGACGAGCACGGGACGGCGCTCGTACGGCGGCTGTGGAACGGGCTGGCCGAATGCAAAAGGGTCACGCTTTATGGCCCCAATACCGATGTGCCGCGGACTTCGACGGTTGCATTTACGGTTGCCGGCATTCCCTCGCGTGAGGTTGCTCGCCGGCTTTCTGAGCAGGGGCTATTCCTTTCGCACGGAGACTTCTACGCGGCGACGGTCGTCGAGCGGCTTGGGCTGCAGCCCGAGGGGCTCGTGCGGGCCGGGTGTGCTTGCTACACGACGGAAGAGGAAGTCGATCGGCTGGTGGCGGTCGTGCAGCGGCTTACGCCGTAGCGGTGACTTTTAGTCGCCGCGTAAGGCACGCTCAATTTCACACGGCGATTAAAAACCGCCGTTACGCTTGATTTTGCCGACTTTTCCGCAGGAGGCCCAATGCGCCAATTAGCGCCAGCGTGATCGCCGCCGGTTCAGGAACTGCAGATACGGCCGACGCTACGCCCGCTGTTCCCCATTGGGCTTGCATCACCGCCAAGTCCGCGGCGTCAATCGTTCCGTCGCCGTTCGCGTTGCCGCGGGCGAAGGTGGCGGCCGTTCCGGTGCGGCCAACGTTCCGCTGCCAGATGAGCAAGTCCTTTCCATCCACCTTGCCATCGTTGTTCACGTCCCCGGTCGGCTTCACGCCTTGGAAAAACGAAAGCATTTGGGCGAGCGTTCCGCGATACACATCGTGATCGACGCTGCCGATGCCGGGGACCGTGCCCGAGTCAGCGTACTGCCAGAAATTCCAGCCCCTGAAGATCCCGTCCGCCGAAGCAGGAGGCACGTTGGGCGGCGTGTAGTTCCAATTGGCCAGCCACAGATTGTATTGGTTGATGTCGGATTCGAGGTAGTTGGTCGCGTAGTTGGTGTTGGTGTAAATGATGGGCGTCACTCCCAAGTTCGTCTGCACATACGTCATGAAGTCTCGCACCCACTGCGACTCATACGGCTTGATTGCCCGGCCGTCGTTTGGCACCGTTTCCAAATCCAGAGCCGGGCGCAGCACGAAGCCCGGCGTTTGGTAGTAGGGTCGAATCGCTTCGACGAAGTCGTGAGCTTCGCTGGTTGCGTCCGTCGCGCCTTCGGAGCTGTCAACACGCGCGAAGTGATAGGGCGCGATGTACACGCCGGCGGCCATGGCGCTGGTCATGTTGTTGGTGAACTGCGAATCGACGAAGCCCACGCCCTCAGTCGCCTTGCAGTAGGCAAACTGGATCCCGGAATTCTTGGCGCTCGTCCAGTCCGAGGTGGTGATCGTGCCCTGGTAGGTGGAAACATCCACGCCGTAGATAAACTGGGCGTTTGCCGAGGCGGCCGCCGCAAGGACCAACAGGCAGGTTGTCGCGAGGCGCAAGACTGGAAACAGCGGTCGATTCATGCTCTTAGAACCCCGCCTCAAAAAGAGACGGGAGAAGGCGGGGGAGGGGAAAGGGCGGCGCGGGCGCGCCGGCCGCCGATAACTCGATTTTACTCAGCGGGAACAAAATCAGCTACGGTATGGTCCGTCAGCATCTGCCGAGCCTGCGCTCTTAAGCGATTGACTTGCGCAAATGCCGCTTACGCATTCGTCAGCTAGCCGTGAAGTTCAAAGACGAAATAAATAGCCGAGCGAGCTCACTTCACTCGAAACGTCGCCACGATCGGGTTGTGGTCCGATCCGGTCGTGCCGATCGAGCCCTGCGGAATGTGGAACGAGCCCGGCACGTACGCCTGGTGCATGGCCGGCGTGCAGAGGATGAAGTCGATGATGGAGCGGTACTTGCCCTCGTTGTAGCTGACCAGCGATTTGTCCTGCAGGTCGGCAAGCGTCGGCCACAAAGCCGTGTCGCCCTGGCCGACAATCGTGGCGATCGTCTTGCTCTCGGGCGTGTCGTTGAAATCGCCCATCACGAGGATCTGCGCGCCGGCGTTTTTGCTTAGCTCCTTGTCGAGGAGCGCTCGCACTTCGTGACATTCCGCCAGGCGGATCGGCTCCGCCGCCTCGCGCCCGCCGGAATTGCTTTTCAGGTGCACTACCCAAATCTGAAAGGGCTGGCCGCCTGCGGGTTCCAGATTCACCGTGAGCACGTCGCGGCTGAAGCGCGCCGGCTGCCCTTCGGCGCCAGGGAAGCGGAGATGGCGGTGCGAAATCACATCGCCGACGGGCACGCGGGAGATCAGCCCGACGTCGATGCCGCGGCGGTCGTTGCCTTCGAACAGCACGACGTCGCGGTAGCCCATGTCCGCGAGGAAAACGTTGACGAACCGTTCCAGCACGTCGCGATTCTCGACCTCTTCGACCGTGATGACATCCGCGTTGAGCGCGTGGATGCTCGCCGCGAGATGCTCTAACTGCGTTCGCGGCTTGGCGGGCGTGCCTTCGTCGTCTCGGTAGGGATCGTCGTATTCGTCGAACAGGTTCAGCAGGTTGTAGGCGGCGACCGTTACTTCGCCGGGTTTGCCGTGCCTTGCCGGGGCGGCGTTCTTTGGTGCCACGGCCTGCGGCATGGCGTCCAGAATCTCGATCTGGCTCGGTTTGAAGATCTCAATCTGCGGTTGTCCTTTGAACTGGGAGACGGTTCCCAAGATGCGGACGATCTTCCCCTGGTACGTTTCCTTCGGCGGCCGGGGGAAATTCGTGAGGTTGTCGGCCCGAATGATGCCGGTGAAGCGCGACGGCCGCTGAGTGTCGAAATCCAGGAAAGTGATTTTTTTCGTCGAGTTGACCTTCAGCACTTTGCCGAACACGAACGCCGTTTGGCCCGTGAGCGACTTGGCGTCCTGCCAGGAAACCTGCGGCCGGCCTTCCTCGGGGCGAATCGGCGGCTCCGCGACGGTCACGACGGGCGAGCCGAGAACGAGAAAGACGAGCAACCCTGTTCGCAGCATCATGCAACTGTCTCCAAACCAACGAGGACGCGTAAAACAAACCGGGAGGGCGAGGCTCCTGCCGAGCCGAGGACAACAGCGAGCCCACCACCCAGAATAACGTGAATTCGGGCAGGGGTACTCAAGTGTCGTTGCAAAACCGGGGGCTAGCGCCCCGCGGCTGATTTGATCAGCCGCAAGCGCGCTAGCGTCCGGTTCGATTCCAACCGGTTATGGTACTGCGTTTCAGTGTACGTTGTACCGGGCTCCTCTTGCGCTGGGTCCCCCAGACATCCAACCCCAAACCCGCTAAAATGCGGTCCTTGAATTGGCACATCCCGCCGCCAAATGTTTAAGGAAGGACCGCCCCGCCATGCCCGCGGCAGCTCTTAAAACCGACCCCTTTCAAGCCCACGACACCTTCGACACCGGCAGCGGCCGGGCCGGCATTTACCGCCTGTCGAAGCTCGAAGACCTCGGCCTGGCGCGAATCGCCGAGCTGCCGTTCTCGATTCGCGTGCTGTTGGAGTCGTGCCTGCGCAACTGCGACGGCTACGTCGTCTCCGAAAACGACGTGAAGAACCTCGCCAATTGGGCGGCCACGTGCGGTGTGCTGGCTCCTGGCAGCGACGGCGTGGAGATTCCCTTCAAGCCGGCCCGCGTGGTGCTGCAGGATTTCACCGGCGTGCCGTGCGTCGTTGACCTCGCCGCGATGCGGGCCGCCATGCAGCGCCTCGGCGGCGATCCGAAGAAGATCAATCCGCTCGTGCCGGTGGACCTCGTGATCGACCACTCTGTGCAGGTCGATTACTTCGGCACGGACCAGGCGCTCGATCTGAACATCGAAATGGAGTTCTCCCGCAATCGCGAGCGGTATGAATTCCTCCGCTGGGGGCAGCTCGCGTTTAACAACTTCCGCGTGGTGCCGCCGGGGACGGGCATCGTCCACCAGGTGAATCTTGAATACCTCGCCAAGTGCGTCTTCCGCGGCAAGGACCACGCCGGCGAGGTGGCCTTCCCCGATTCGCTTGTCGGCACCGACAGCCACACGACGATGATCGACGGCCTGGGCGTCGTCGGCTGGGGCGTGGGCGGCATCGAGGCCGAAGGCGTCATGCTCGGTCAGCCGATCTACATGCTCATGCCTGAAGTAGTTGGCATGAAGCTCACCGGCGCCTTACAGCCGGGCGCCACGGCGACCGACTTGGTGCTGACCGTCACGCAGCAATTGCGCAAGGCGGGCGTGGTCAACAAGTTCGTCGAATTCTTCGGCGAAGGCGTGTCGAACATGTCGCTCGCCGACCGGGCGACCATCGGCAACATGTCTCCCGAGTACGGCGCCACGATGGGCTTCTTCCCCATCGACGCGGAAACGCTCCGCTACCTCACGCGCACCGGCCGCACGCGGGACGAGGTGCAGCTTGTCGAGCGCTACGCGAAAGAGCAGGGGCTGTTCCGCACCGATGCGACGCCGGCGCCGAAGTTCAGCTCGGTGGTCGAGCTCGATCTTTCGACCGTCGAACCGAGCCTTGCCGGGCCGAAGCGGCCGCAGGACCGGATTCCGCTGGTGGCGATGAAAAGCACGTGGCGCCGCGACCTGGCCGAGGTGTACAAGAAGCCGGCGCCCAATGGGGCGCCTTCGCCGGCTGTGCCAGTGCAGCTTGATGGCAAACAGGCCGAGGTGGCCCATGGCAGTGTGGTCATCGCCGCGATCACAAGCTGCACAAACACCAGCAATCCGTCGGTGATGATCGCCGCGGGCCTCTTGGCCAAGAAGGCGGCCGAGGCCGGCCTGCACGTGCCGCCGCATGTGAAGACGAGCCTGGCGCCGGGCAGCCGTGTGGTCACCGACTACTTTGAGAAGGCCGGCTTGCAGCCGTATCTCGATCAGCTTGGTTTCAACACCGTCGGCTACGGCTGCACGACCTGCATCGGCAACAGCGGGCCATTGCCCGAGCCGATCGCTAGCGCCGTTCAGGGGAACGACCTGGTCGTCGCCGGTGTCCTCTCGGGCAATCGGAACTTCGAGGGCCGCATCAACCCGCATGTGAAGGCGAATTATTTGGCGAGTCCCCCGCTGGTGGTCGCCTACGCCCTGGCCGGCACGACGGACATCGACCTGTTCACCGAGCCGCTCGGCGAAGGGACGGGTGGGAAGCAGGTGTTTTTGCGCGACGTGTGGCCGACGCACGAAGAAGTGGAAGCGGTCGTCGGCGCCAGCGTGCTGCCAGAAATGTTCCAGAAGGAATACGACAACGTCTGGCAAAAGAACGACAAGTGGAATGCGATTGAAGTACCCCGCGGCGAGCTTTACGCCTGGAACGCCCAGAGCACGTACATCCAGGAGCCGCCGTTCCTATTGGACGTGACGCCCGAGGTGGAACCGATTAAGCCGATCGCCGCGGCCCGCTGCCTGGCCGCGGTGGGCGACTCGGTGACGACCGATCACATTTCGCCCGCCGGCTCGATTGCCAAGACCAGCCCGGCCGGCCGATTCCTCATCGAGCAAGGCGTCCAGCCGGTCGATTTCAACAGCTACGGCTCCCGCCGCGGCAACGACCGCGTGATGACCCGCGGCACATTCGCGAATATCCGCATCAAAAATTTCATGACGCCTGGCGTCGAGGGCGGCGTCACGAAGCACCTGCCGGACGGCGAGGTGATGAGCATCTACGATGCGGCGGTGAAGTATCACGCCCAGGGCGTGCCACTGGTCGTGTTGGCCGGCGCCGAATATGGCACCGGCAGCAGCCGCGACTGGGCCGCAAAAGGCACGCTGCTCTTAGGCGTGCGGGCGGTGATCGCGAGCAGCTTCGAACGCATCCATCGCAGCAATCTGGTAATGATGGGCGTATTGCCGCTGGAGCTGCCCGCCGGCACAAGCTGGCAAACCCTCGGCCTGACCGGCGACGAGATTTTCGAAATCCCCGACCTGAACGATTCGCTGAAGCCGCGGCAGATTCTAAACGTCGTCGCCAAAAAGCCGCTGCCAGCGGCGACTTCCAATCCGCAATCCCAAACCGCCACCATCACCTTCCCAGCGACGGTCCGCATCGACACACCCGTCGAGCTCGACTACTACCGCAACGGCGGCATTCTCCAGACGGTGTTGAGGAAACTGCTGCGCAGTAGTTGAAAGCACGTTTTGATCAGTCGACCGCATTTAGATTCGTTACAATTTCATGCGTTATCAGGCCGTGGGTAATCGCTTTCAACGAGTTTTTCGAGACCGAATGCTGACGCCCGACGAAGCGGCGGCGGATGAAGCCGTGCGCCGACAAGTTGCGGATGAGTTTCCACCCGCCCAGCGCGCGTACAGCACGAGTTCGTCGCTCTTTAGCGAAGTGCTCAAAAAATCAATTCGAGAAAGCGGCCGATCTCTCTCGGAGTTGGCAACCGCCGTGGGCATCTCCGAGAATCTGCTGGATCTGTTTTTGACCGGCGGTAGGGACATCCACATGAAGACCGCCGACCGACTGGCGGCCGTCTTGGCGTTAGAAGTGACCGCACGACGTTAGGATGCGACTCTGATTGCCGTGTCGCGAAAGCTTGCTTTTCGACGGGCCGCGGCCGCGTGTGATTGCTACCCTTGGTGGAGACGACGGTGGCCGACTTGCTGGTTGACGGTGTCTTGGCGGCCCACCTGTTGGCGATGAACGTCGCCTGCGCGGGACCGCTGGTCGCGCTGTGGCTGATTCGCGGGCGGCGGGGCGAGAATGCTGACCGGCGGCAACTCGCCGTTCGCGTGGCGCGCCTGTCGCTGCTGGCGCTGGTTATCGGCGGCCTGCTGGGCGGTTGGGCGGTGATGGCGTCGGGCGAGGGGCTGCGTGCGGCGATTCATCGGTTCCCGGCGAGCGCCTATTGGTTTGGACTGTCGGAGCTGATCTTCTCCGCGGTTTGCATCGCGGGATTAGCGCGAGGCGTCGAGCTCCGCTGGCCGTTCTGGGCGAGCGTGCTGCTGGCGCTTGCCAGTGCGTCGAACCTGCTGTACCACTTTCCGCCGTGGATGGCCGTCATTGGCGAGCTGGCCGTCAATCCGGATTGGGCGAGCGGCCAGCTTCTGGACCACCGGACGCTGCTGGCGCTTTACAAGCAGCCTGAGATCGCCGCCACGTGGCTGCACTTTGTGCTGGCCTCGTTCGCGGCGGCGTCCATTGCGGCGCTGTGGATCTCGCGGCAAGGCGACGACGAGAGTTCGACTCGCGGCTTGGGCCTGTGGGCGCTTTTGGCCACCGCCTGTCAAATACCGGCCGGCGTTTGGATGGTCGTCTCGCGGAACGACGCGGTCCGCGACGCGCTGCTCGGGGGAGAGTGGTTTGCGACTCTCCTATTTGCCGCCGGCGTCCTGGCGGCGCTAGCGCTGTTGCAAGTGCTTCTGGGGGTAGTTCTGGGGGAAGGTGAATGGGCCGTCCGCCGCGCCACCTTCTTGCTGGTCATCGTCACGCTGCTGATGACCGCGACGCTGCGCCACAGTCGCGGCACGACGCAGCGCAAAAAAAACAGCCCCGACCTAGCTAGGTCGGGGCTATTGGGGGTGTCGCGGCAGGAGCGGCGTCGAAGCGAATAGAAGAGCGTTAGTTGTGCTCTTCTTCCTTCTCGCCTTCCTTCTTCGGCGGGTCCTTCTTGAGGTCTTCGAGCTTCATGCCGCTGGGCAGCTTGCTGTCGGCAATCAGCTCGTCGTAGGTCGGGCTCTTGTCATTCTTCGGATCGCTGTGCATCTTGCCGACCTTTTCGAGAGCGGCCTTGATCTTGTCGGCGTTCTTGATGTCCTTCTTCGTCAACAGCTTCTCGAAGTTCTTGCCGTACGGATTGCGGTGCGGGCCGACCTTTTTGCCCTGATGGCAGATGTAGCACTTCACTTCTTTCGTCACGTACTCGGCAAACTTTTTATCCTTGTGCTTGGCGATGTACTGTTCGTTGAACGCTTTAAAGAACGGCGGAAAGGCGTGCAGGCGGCCGGCGTTCAGCACGGCCAGCGCCAAGAAAGCGAACAACAACGACACGGCAAACTTACGCATGACTGGGCTCCAAGGTGGGAGTCGATGAATGCGAAAA
>JAICUM010000226.1 GCA_025935855.1 Pirellulales bacterium
CGGCAGCATTCCATCAGGCGCAAGCCGCTGCCGTACATCAATCCGGCCATGAGGCGGTACGCGCCGTGCGCTCCCTGGATCGATGTCAGAAGTCGTCGGACCTCATCGCGCGAAAGGACCACGGGCAAACGCTTTGGCCGTTTGGCGCGTACGGCATCGAGCGCGCCGAGCTCGATTTTGAGCACGTGTTGATAAAGGAAAAGCAGACTGCACAGAGCCTGAGTTTGAGTGCTTGCCGATACGTTGCCGTGGACGGCCAAATCGGTAAGGAATTGTCCAACTTCGGCCGTTCGCATTTCGCGTGGATGCCGCTTGCCGTGGAAGAGGACGAATCGTCGAATCCAATGGACGTAGGCCTGTTCGGTACGATATGAGTAGTGCTTGGCGCGCAAAATGCCGCGGACCTGGTCAAGCAGTCTTGGCGGCGTGTTGAGAGGAATGATTGCCGTATCGGTCCGGTCTTGGTAAACTTCGTTCATCAAGGCGGCCTCCACGTTGAGCGGCGTTCGGTATATGAACGGATGTATACATCAGGGGCCGCGCTTGTCAAGAGGTCTTATTCAACTTTATTGTGGATAAGACGGTCTTATCCACATTTTGTGTGTCGAATAACAAGTTAGGCGTGCGTAAGCGGTGACACATGGAAATCGTCGAAGGAGACATGCACGATCCGCTTACCGCCACCTATCAAACTCTTGAGGTCGCCCGACTCAATGATGCGCTAAAGGAATGCGGCATCGCGGACGCGGAGCTACGCCGTAGCATTTGCGAAATATATTTTTTTCAAGCCGGCTACTTTCTGGACGGCTGTTGGTTCGCTGAGGATGGAGTTCGTTATCGACCTGGAGTCCATTTCGCAGAGATCGACGAGCAGGACGAGCGTAACGGAAGGGTTCACTTTCCTGACCCACAAATCGGCACCATGTTCCACGAGTACGCACACGGTGCAGCAGCTTGGCTATTCGATGATCACGCTGAAGATGCATCGGGAATCGAGGTTGGTGACGCCACAGGGCACGCCTAACAATTCGCTGCAGTTGACCCGCCAGTCCGACGGGCGGTTGAGCATTTTGCTTCGTTATCGTTTATACTCCGTGTAAAGCCGCTTTCTCTTGGAGGCGGGCAACTGAGCTTGTTCGTTAGCTCGCCCAGGTAATGAACGAGCGAGGTCAATCACCCATCGTCCGGTTCGGATTTGGCCTTGCCGCATTTTTCTTCGTCATTGGGAGGCCGATCAGCGGCTATTTCCGTGGCAGGATCTTTCTTGAGGCGAAACCGCCAACCCTACGGCCACTTTGGCGTTTCGCATTTCGCGGCGATATACTGGCGCTTAGTCCCGCTCGCTTGAGGGCGGGCAACGCTGCTAGTTGGTTGGTCCGCAGGAGAGATTGCGGGTGGGAGCGTCAATCCGCGTTTGCCGGCCGGGCGATGAGGCGGCCCTCGCCTTGGTCGGGCAGGCCACCTTCCTCGAAGCATTCGCCGGCCAGTTGGACGGTCCGGACATCCTCGCCCACTGCGGCGACCAGCACGCGGCCGGGGTGTACCGGCAGTGGCTGGACGATCCGGCCGCGCGTGTGTGGGTGGCCGAGGCCGAGCCTGGCGGGGCGCCGGTCGGCTACTTGGTTGCCGCCACCGCCGCTCTTCCCGTGGCAGACCCTGCGCCATCCGACCTGGAGATCAAGCGGGTGTACCTGCTGCACCGCTTCCAAGGTCAGCGGTTGGGCCAGCGACTGCTGTCCGAAGCGATGCGTTGGGCGGCCGAGCGTGGGGCCAGGCGGCTGCTGCTCGGAGTGTACGCCGAGAACTCGGCGGCCATCGGGTTCTACCGCCGGCACGGATTCGCGACGGTCGGCAGGCGGCGCTTTCGGGTGGGCAGCCGGGAGTGCGACGACCTCATCATGGCGCGCGGGGTGGCTCCGGACGCCGATTCAAGCTGTACCTGATTGAAATGGCCGGCTTTTTGACTGGGCGGCGAGCCAATCGCGTTTAACAGCCCTATTCGGGCTTGAGAGGAATCAGATGCATCAGCCTGTTTCCGCAGAAAACGTACGCTGGAGGATGCCGATGTGCTATTCGCTCTCGCCCCAGACGGAAATCTCGCCGTCGTCGTCTACCGCCACGTGGATGACCATCGGCCGGCAGCAGACGGGGCAATCCTCGACGTAGGTTTGCTCGTCGCCGGCGGAGAGGTCGATGGGCACGACGATTTCCTCGCCGCAGGAGTCGCAGAAGTAGGAGGCTTCGTCTTGCATCATGCTCGTACTGAGCAATAGCACGCGGCGACTAAAAGTCGCCGTTACGGGGTGATGGTTATTCTACCGATCAGATAACTACTTTCTGGGCCGGCGTCGGCTAAGGGGAGCGCGATGGCGCGATTGGTCGTTGCGTCCCACAGGCGAATCGCAAGCCGGTATTCGCCAGGCGGCAGGCCAGTGATCTTGGCTTTATTGGTGGCCGAATAGGTGCTGCCGGCAATCCAGCGGCTCGTTTCCAGCGTTCCGGCCGAGCTCGTCGCGAGCACACGATCGTGTTCACCGAGCACGAGCCATTGCAGCTCGTAGTCGCGCAGCGCACGGCCGACCGCGCGGTTCACCCACTCGGACCGCACTTTAAACACTTCGCCGTTCTTCACGGCCGCCGGATGGCGCACGACCGTCGGCACGAGTCGGTAGCCCATCCGCCGCAGGCCGCTGTCCATCAAGTCGGCGCGTTCGCGCGTGAACGCCAGCATGTCGGCGCCCTGCCAACCGAGGACGTTGACGTAGTTGGGATGCAAACTGAGTGCATCGTCGATCTTCCACTCGATCCACTTCTCGCCGCCTGCCTTCGAGCTGCTATAGCCATCGACAAACTCGCACACGAACGGCCCGCGGCCACGGTGGAACGCCTCGTCCATCAGCTTGCGCTCATTGGAATGGACGGCGCCGCCGCAGCCATCGCGGCGGAAAGTCACGCTCGGCTTTTCCAGGGCGTAATCAAACGCCGAATACTTGAGGAACTCGCCGTAGTGGGCCGTCGCCGCCGGGTCGAACTTTTTCGTTGTGCCTTCACGCAACTCCGGCGGGCTGTCCGGATCGTACGAAGCGCTCAGCGCCAGCCGGCGATTCGGCAAGGCTTCGGTCCATGTGTCGATAACCGTCCGCAATGCTTGCCGCCGCTCCTCCAAACTCGCGTAGCGAAAGCCCGAATGCCATTCGCCCCACACGCCGAAGCCGCGGAGGTCGATGAGCGTCACCGGCCGCGCGGCGGAGAAGTGCTCGTCCACCGCCTTGAGAAACGCCGTCAGCCGCTCGCGATAATAGGGATCACGAGCATCCTCGACGTCGTACTCTCGCCCCTCAAGCTGCCGCACCTGCTTGGCGGCCGCCGGCAAATGCTCGCGCACATAATCCGGCGCCCCCTTGCCGCTGGGCGGATCGAACGCGGTCCACCACATGAGCGTGCAGGCGCTCAGCCGCAGTTGAATCGCCTTGCCGCGCTTCGCCCAGTAGTCGTAGGCGTAATCGACCTTCGAGAAGTCGTACACGCCGAACCGCTTCTCGACGTCCTGCCACGAGAACATGATCGCCGCGGCGTCCACCTGCGGGAAATCCTCCTTCGGCAGCGACAGCAACGTCGATGTGCCCTGGGGATTCTGATCCAGCGGGTAATTCTCGTACAGCACCCACCCCATGTCCGGGTTGTGCAGCACGGCCTCCGGCGACTCGCGCGGCTTCACTTCAACAGTCGCGGGGTCGGCACGGGTGGATGCGCTTTGCGGGCATACGAAAAGCAACGCTGCCATCAGAAGAAGCCTTGCTGTCGCGCGATAGTCGCTGCACAACATTCCCACGGCAAGTGTGCCGCCCCATTCTCGAACGGTTGATCGAACCTTCACGTCAGTTTGGCCCATGTAATGAATTCCAAACCGGCGGCTAAAAGTCGCCGTTACGATCTGCGCTCCTCTGCGGCTGGTATAGAGTGTTTACCCTAATCCGGCACATTCCCGCCAAAGGTAAGCGATCGGCCGATGCTATCACACCACAAAATGTGGCGTGCCTTGCGAATCGGTAATGTTCTTCGATAAAATGCGCGGCGTCAGGGGCAGCTTAAGGAAACATTCCGCGATGGTCCCTGTACGCACTCTGGCGATTGCCTTCGCCGTTCTTGCCGTCTCTGCGGCAGCCGCGCTGGCGGACGATAAGCCCGTCAAGATTCCGCTGAAAGAGGTTTGGGCCCTCAATATGCCCGAGACGCGGGATATTCGACAATTAGACGCTGTAAGAAACGACCCTGCGCTCTTGGAATCCTTGCGCCGTGCGCTCAAGCCAAAGCTCGATGCGAAGCAAGCGTCTATGGGCTTTGTGGTCCTTGGTGAGGGTAATGATGCGCTCCGAACCGCGCATGAAGTGCTTGTCGGCGGGGATAAACCGCGCGTGCGCCTGCCGGCTGGCCAGAAGATAACAGCAGTGTTCTTTTCTTATGAGTCTCCGTTCTACGTTCATCTGGATGAGGTGATTCGCAAGGAATGTGCAATAAGGATCACTTACCGCTTTGTTCCACACGAAACGAAGGAGACGACTGAGCAGATAGCCCTTATTCCACTTGGAGAATTGGCAGCGGGGAAATACAGCGTCCGAGTCGAGCTAAATGCGATGGACAAGAAATACGCCGAGCAAGGATTTTCGACGCCTTCCAAAGCGGACGCGCTGAGGATCGTTTGCCGGGCATTTCACTTCATCGTGGTTGATAATTAAGGGGGAGGCGTGAAATGAAAGGTGCGGTACACTTTGTTGTGTGGCTTTTCTTCGCATTTGTCGCTGCGCACGCCATTGCCAGCCAAGATACAATAGGCCCAGACGGCATCAACTCCGCGGGTCTTACGCTCTTCAACGGAATGCCGTTAAACGGAAGCGGAGTTGACATCGGACAAGTTGAGGAGGGGCGGCCAGCGCTTCCCGGGTACGATAGCCCGGCCAACTCAAACAGCTTTGTTCAGCCACACGCTGCCTACATTCAGAATGGTCAAGACATTAAACCGGACATGAATTTGGATGCTGGTCATCCGACAATTGTTGCCGGCATTATGATCTCCACAGATAACCATGATGACACAATGCCTCCCAACGGGGACGCACCGCTCGGGATAGCGCCGATGGCGCGCTTAACGTCATCGGCCTATGTGACCGCCGGCGGTTCTCTTGCCGCTTATCGAGATTATATTTTGGCTTTGCAGTTCATCGCGAATGGTAATTACGTCAATCAAAGCACTGGCAAGCCCAAGTTGTCGCCGGGTGACCTGCTAGATGGAAATTCGCAACTCACCCTGGGGGTTGATTGGGTGGCACAGCGATACGATGCATTAAACGTCGTGGCGGGTAATCAAGGTCAGCCTACAAGCCAAATGCTGCCTCTGCCAACGGATCAGTTCAATGGCATGACTATCGCACGTTCACAGAAACTTGGCGGCGTCTATCGGCAAGTATCGACGCAGAACAATTACACCGAAGATGCCGATGGGGAGCGAACGTCAATTTCGCTGATCGCGCCGGGCGATGGCGTCGAAGTTGCGGGACCAGGAACGTCGGAATCAATTGTGAACGGGACTAGCTATGCAGCGCCCCACGTAACCGCAACTGCCGCCTTACTGCGTCAGTACGCGGAAGAACGGATAACCAATGCGCCGTCCGCGTTGTGGGGTCCAAATTCTCGGCACCATCAAGTTATGAAGGCGGTGTTGATGAACTCCGCCGACAAGATGAAAGATGACGGCACCTTCATTCCGCCGGGCGAGACCAACCCAATTCCACAAGGCCGGTTGCTTGGCATGGAACGCACTGTCGTGATGCAAGACGGCATATCAACGTGGTTTAATTCGGATGCATATGACGATTCAATCGATGGCCAAGGGCAGTTTTTTCCGCTGGACGAGCAAATGGGGGCGGGCCATCTTAACGCCCACCGCGCGTTGGAGCAGTTCAGGCCTGGCGAGCGGGATTTCAATGCCGGTGAAGTCCCCATGATCGGCTGGGATTATGGAACTACAAGTGGAACCGGGGACCTGAATGCAAATAGGTATCAATTGCAGGGCAATCTTTTAGGCGGAAGCTTTGTATCCATCACGCTGGTTTGGGACCGCCAGGTCACATTTGCAAGCGACACTGTTCCTAAGAACATCTACAATTCGGGCGATTCATTCGCTCCGTATTCCGATGATGGCATAAACCCGCCGGACGATTCAATAATCAACGATTTGAGCCTGTATCTTGTGGAAAAGGGTGGCTCCATTGCCCAAGCCGTTGCCGCGTCGATAAGCAGTGTGGGTACGGTCGAACACATATTCTTCCAAATCCCTGAAACCGGCGGATACGAGTTTTGGGTAGTTCAAGAGGACGATGACGTGGGTTCGACGCAAGACTATGCCGTGGCATGGTGGGCAATGTCAGCCGGGCCAATGTTGGGCGGCGACTTCAATAATGACGGCATTGTAAACGCCGCAGATTTGGCGGTATGGCAATCGAACTTCGGCTCCGGTAGCGCGGCAGACGCCGATGGGGACGGAGATACCGATGGCAATGACTTTGCAATTTGGCAACGCAATCTCGGTATGACCGCCGCCACGATCAACTCGGCAGCCGTTCCGGAACCGGCCGCATTGCTGCTACTTGCACTCTGCGCACCACTGATTCTTCGCCGCCGCGTTGCCGTGTTTAGCGAAGGATCGCTCACGCCGTAAAGCTCAAATTCACCGAATACGCGTCGAAATCGCCGTCGCCGCCGCCGAGTTTATCCATCACGTGCAATTGGGCAAGGCTCGCATTGGCCATTTGCTGCCCCGGCGATACCCAGCGGAAATGGTTCGCGTCGTCGGGGTTCGCCGCGTCGTAGGTGAACAGCGCGTTGGTCGCGCCAGCGCCGTTCGTCGGGTTCGTCGAGAGGAAATTCGCCGTCGTGCCGTTGGTAATCAAGTAGAACGCCAGGTACTTGCCGGCGGGCACGGTCACTTGCTTCGCCCCGTTCACGCCCGCGCTATAGAGCACCATGCTGTTGTTCGACGCCAAGGCCGCCGCGGCGTAGCCGGAATCGCCGGGGCTGAGCGTCCCGATTTTGCCGCTGGGGTCGTCGACGAAGAACACGCCCAGGTCGCCGCTCGGCGCCGATTCGCTTCCCGGCATAAGCGTGGCGTTGAGCGTGTCGTTGCGATTGGCGCCCGGCGCCCGCAGCCCGGCGGGCGATTGGGCCGACTGCCCGGCGCTGCGAACGACGATCGCCGCGTCGTTGAAATCGCCGTCGCCCAGGCTGAACATGTCTTCCCAGTTGAACTGCACGAAGCCGGTCATCGAGTCGGCAATGATCTGCGTGTGCCGCTGCCCGTCGGGGTTGGCGGCCTGGACGCTGAAGAACGCCAGCGGCGCCGACTTGTTGTTGTTGCCATGCGGCGTGTTGGACAGGTTCTTCGCCTGGAAGCCGCCGGTCGTGTTGTTCTGGACAAGATAGAACACGACGAACTTGCCCGCCGGCAACGAGACGCTCGCCGTCGCCCCGGCGCCTTGGCCCCGGGCGAAGATCACTTGCCGCGTCGAGCTGCCGAGCAGCGCCTGAGCGTAACCCGCTTGCCCCGGCGCCACGCCGCCGATCGTGCCGTTGATGGAATCAACCACCGCGAAGCCGAACTCGTTGTCATAGGAGGCGTTCTTGCTCGTCCACATCATCGACAGCGACTGCGTCGTCCCGGGCCGGCCCGGCACGACGTACACGCCGGTCGAATAATCCGGCGCGTAAATGATCGAAAAGGCC